>JALSLI010000123.1 GCA_026988395.1 Flavobacteriaceae bacterium
TCTTATTTAAAAGAGGATAATAAATAGAAAAGTAAAAATGGATTTATTAGAAATAGCAAAAGAAAACACCAAAAAGAAAGCACCGTTTTACTATAAATTTTTAAGCATGCTTTCCGTTGTGCGTGGTTATAATATATTGGCAATTATTATTACACAATATTTAGCCGCTATTTTTATTTTTTCGCCACAAAAATCTTTAAAACACGTTTTTTTAGACATTAACTTATACTTTATTGTACTTGCAACCGTTTGTACTATTGCTGCAGGATATATTATTAATAATTTTTACGATCGTAAAAAAGATATTATAAACAAACCTTTAAAAACGGAATTGGATAGTTTTATCAGTCAGAAAACGAAATTACAGATTTATTTTTTATTAAATTTTATCGGTTTCTTTTTTGCTATGTTGGTTTCGTGGCGTGCCGGTTTGTTCTTTGCTGTTTATATTTTTTTAATTTGGCTATATTCACATAAATTAAAAAAACAGCCTCTTGTTAAAATGTTTTCGAGTGCAGTTTTGGCATTATTACCATTTTTTGCTGTTTTTGTATATTATAAAAACTTTTCGGAAATTATTTTTGTACACGCCTCCTTTTTATTCTTTATCTTGGTTATAAAAGATTTGTTAAAAGATTTAGAAAATATCAAAGGAGATATGGCTCAGAATTACATTACAATACCAATAAAATACGATGAGCGATTTACTAAAATGCTGATAGGTTTAACGGTTTTTCTAACTTTTAGTCCGATATATTTTATCTTACAATATGCCGAAATAGGCAATATGAAATACTATTTTTATTTGGTTTTGGTGTTTTATGTAGTATTCTTATATTTTTTATACCAAGCTTCCAATAAAAAGGATTACGTGATTTTACACAATATGATTAAAGCCTTAATTTTAATCGGAATTATGAGTTTGATGTTAATTGATACCTCTGTAATTATTGAGCGTATTATTCGTTTAAAGTAGTTACATCCATTTCCATACAAGTTCCTTTATCGATGGTTGAAGATTTTACAAAAATTTTGCCTTTATGGTAATCTTCAACGATTCTTTTGGCAAGTGAAAGCCCCAAACCCCAACCTCGTTTTTTTGTAGTATAACCGGTTTCAAAAATCTGTTTAAATTGCTTTTTGTGCAATCCTTTTCCGGTATCACAAATAGTGATTTTTATAATATTTCCTTCCTCCTTAATGGTTAAATTTAGATTTCCTTTTCCACGCATGGCATCGATAGCATTTTTGATAATATTTTCAATTACCCATCCTAATAATTGTTTGTTTCCTAAGATAAATGCCTCCGATACATCGCTTTTAAAATTAAAGGTTACTTGTTTAGAGCTTCGACTTTGTAGGTAATCAAAAGATTTTTTTATCTCGGAAACCACATTTATTTTTTCTAATTTTGGGATAGAGCCAATTTTTGAAAAACGTTCGGCAATGGTATTTAATCGCGTGATGTCTTTTTCAATTTCGTTAGTGATTGATGTATCTACATTTTCCATTTTTAAGATTTCCATCCAACCCAAAAGAGAGGATAAAGGTGTGCCGATTTGATGTGCCGTTTCCTTTGCCATACCTGCCCAAAGCTTGTTTTGCTCGGCTGCTTTAAAAGATTTATAAGCCAGCAAAATAACCGAAGCAAAAAGAAGTAAAATTAGCAAAAGTGCTAACGGATAATATTTTAATTTTGTTAATAAAGCCGAATCTTTATAGTATAAATAAATTGCCTTTTTTTGAACACTTTTTGCATTCTCATCTTTTAATAAATAGGTTAAT
>JALSLI010000124.1 GCA_026988395.1 Flavobacteriaceae bacterium
GTTAAAAAATTTTCTTTTTTTGTAATAACTCGTAGTACTTCTAAAATTTTTTTGTAATTTGCTTCAAAGTTGTTCATATATTTAGTTGTTTGATATTCAAATAAATATACGATTTTTTAATCAAATGAACAACTTTTTTTATTAATTTCTAAATGCACAACGTGTTTGATAATATATTTTTAATGCTTAATAATTTTAACCTGAACGAAGAAAGTAAAAAAAGAGAACTTTATGTTGCAATGACCCGAGCAAAAAACAATTTAGTCATTCACTTAAATAATGATATTTTAAAAGGAATCAAAGTAGAAAAATTAATTTTAAAAACTGATACAAATAAATACGAAAAACAAGATATAATTGTTTTACAAACAACTCACAGAGATGTTTGGCTTGATTCATTTGCAAATAATTACAGGCAAAATTTAATCAAGCAATTACAAAGTGGAGATAAGTTATTTTACAAAAATGGAGCTTGCTATATTATAAACAAGAAAGAATTATTTAAGTTTTCAAAAGCATTTATCTCAAAAATAAAAGGGCAACAAGAAAAAGGATATTTAATTGAAAAAGTAAAAATAAATTTTATGGTGTATTGGTATAAAGAAGAAAATAAAGAAGAAATACTAATTGCATTACCGGAAATTTACTTAAAAAAAATATGATGCCACAACAAAAAATATAGTAGATTTGGCAGATAGTGTCAAAATAAAAACAATAGCAATAAATAAACATAGTACAAAATGGAAAATCAGGTGTTTTGGAATGTTAAAGGCACCATATTTATATCGTCATAATACAAATGAACAACCTCTTACAAATAGAATTCGGATTAAAAAAAATAAAGATTAAAAAATTAGATGGTTATGACAATGCAAATTATCTTGTTAAAACCAATACTGATAAATATATCTTTAAAACATATAAAATTAATGAAGGGTTAAGCGATTTACTTAAATCCGAAAATGAAACGCTTTTATTTCTACAAAAACTCGGGAATAAAATATATCCTAAGCCAATACCATTTCTTGATGGCTCATATATTAAAATCCTTACCATAGATGGAGAAAAGAAAATTTGTAGAATGCTCACTTTTCTTGATGGCGAATTTTTGGGCGATATAAAACCTACAAAAAAAATATTCCGGTCATTTGGTATTTTTCTTGCAAAAATGGATTTGGAACTTCAAAACCTTACGAATTATACCATTAAGGCAAGACAGTGGGAATGGGATATTCAATATTTAGATTTAAATAAAAAATTTATTAATGATATTCCTAATGCCAAAGACAGAAATACAGTAAGATACTTTTTTCAACAATTTGAGGAAAATGTTAGACCATTTCTACCCTATTTAAGAAAACAAATAATACACAATGATGCCAATGAATGGAATGTTTTAACAAAAAACGGAACGGTTTCAAGTATTATTGATTTTGGAGATTTAGCTCATTCTTTACTCATCAATGAACTGGCAGTTGCAATAACTTACGCTTGCTACGATAAAGACAACCCATTAGAATGGGCTTCTGTTATTCTAAAAGCATATCATAGTATATTATCAATTGAGGAAAATGAAATAAAAATTTTGTACTACCTTATAGCAGCTAGATTAGTAATAAGCGTGTGTAATTCGGCTCATTCACGAAAGACAAATCCCGAAAATTCTTATACATTGGTAAGCGAAAAATCAGCTTGGAAAATGCTTTATCAATGGTTAAGTATTAACCCAATAAATGCAGAAAACAAATTTAGAAGAGCAATAAACCTACCTATCCAAAAGCCCAAAACAGTTCAAGAAGTTATAGAAAAAAGGCAAAAATATATCAGTCCAATATTATCAATAAGTTATAATAAACCAATTTATATGGTTCGGTCGGCATTTCAATATATGTATGATGCTTATGGTAATACTTTTTTAGATGCCTATAATAATATTCCACACGTTGGTCACTCACATCCAAAAGTTGTTGAGGCAGGACAAAGACAAATGGCAAAACTAAATACCAACACAAGGTATCTTTACGACCAATTATCTGAATATGTCGAGAAATTATTATCAAAATTCCCAGCATCGCTTAACAAAGTATATTTTGTAAATTCAGGTAGTGCTGCAAGCGACTTAGCTATACGAATTGCCAAAATCCATACAGAATATAAGAAATTAATGGTAATGGAACACGGTTATCACGGACATACACAAACCGCCACGGATATTAGTGATTATAAATTTAACAATCCAAAAGGACAAGGACAAAAAGATTTTATTTTAAAAACTAAAATACCGGATACTTACAGAGGAAAATATAAAGATGAAAATGCAGGAAAAGTGTATGCAAAGGAAGCCATATTACAAATTGAAAATTCAAATGAGCCTATTGCAGCATTTATTAGTGAACCTATTGTGGGCTGTGCAGGGCAAGTCCCATTGGCAGACGGATATTTACAAGAAATATACCCAGCCATACGAAAACAAGGAGGAGTTTGTATAAGTGATGAAGTTCAAACAGGATTTGGGAGATTGGGCGATTATTTTTGGGGATTTGAAGCTCATGGTGTTGTTCCTGATATGGTAATTATTGGCAAGCCAATGGCAAATGGACATCCCATGGGAGCAGTAATATGCACAAGCGAAATAGCCGATTCATTTAGTAAAGGAGTCGAGTTTTTTAGTTCCTTTGGAGGAAACCCCGTGTCATGTGCAATTGCTACTTCTGTTTTAGAAGTTATTGAAGAAGAAAAATTACAAGAAAACGCAAAAATTGTTGGCAATTATTATAAATCACTTTTTTTAGAATTACAACGAAAGTACAATTGTATTGGAGATATAAGAGGTTCCGGTTTATTTTTGGGAATAGAAATAATAAAGGGAAAAAACTTAAAACCTGATGTAGAACTAGCTCATTATATCAAAAATGAACTTAGAAATAGAAATATACTAATTAGTATAGATGGACCATTTGATAGTGTGATAAAAACAAAACCTGCACTTATTTTCACCAAAGAGAACGCAAAAAAAGTAGTAGAAAATATTGATGAAATAATCAAAAAATATTACAATAAAGTATAAAAATAAAAGCCGAAAATAGTAGTAAATATGAACATAATATTCAACAATAACATTATACAGTAAATTGAAAAATTATGCTTACGCTATACATTTTAGCAATCGAATATTCACAATAAAAATCCCAAGAAAATTTCTTGGGATTTTTATTGAGCTTAATCTTGTTTTAAGATAATCTTAAAACTACAATTTACTTTGTAACTTTTCTAACTTCAATTGTTCTTTCTTTATCTTGTACTCTATTTTTTTAATAGATTCTTCTCTTTTAAGAATATCTTGCGGAGACAACTTCCCCCTTATGCGTAAACGTTCTAATTTACGCTCTAATTTTAATTTTTTTGCTTCTAATTTTTTAATAGCATCTTTTTCTTTAGATATTTTCTCTTTTAAATTTTCTAATTTCTTTTTTTCTTTTTCTAATTTTTTACGCTCTTTTTCTGCTCTCTTTCTTTCTTTTTCCGCTTCTTTATGTGCTTTTTCAGCTCGTTTTAAGGCTTCTTTACGTTCCTTCTCTTCTCGTTTACGCTCTTTCTCTGCTCTTTTACGTTCTTTTTCTCCACGTTTTTGAGCTTCTTTACGTTCCTTTTCTGTTCTTTCTCTCTCCTTCTCTACTCTTCTAAGCTCTTTTTCTTCTTCTTTTAGCTTTGACATTCGAGCTTTTTCCTTTTGCTTTTGCTCTAAGGATTTATTCTCAATATATTTTTGTTTTTGCTTAGCTTCTTTTATTTTCCTTGCTTCTTCTTTAGCTTTTAAAGCATTTCTATCAGCTTCTTCTCTTCTTTTTTTCGCTAATTCTTGACGTTCTTTTAATTGTTTTTCCTTAATTTCTTTTTCACGTTGCTCCCATGTTTTCGAATTATTAGAAACCGATTTTACAAGAGTATCCTTAACAATTGCAACTGTTGTTGTAACAGTTTCTGTAGTTTGAGATTCTTTTTCTTGAGCTTGTAAGGTAATTCCTGTAAAAGCAAATAGTAGTAAATATGCTAATTTTCTTTTCATTTTTGTTTGTTTTTATACTACAAAGATAATACATTAAAGAAAGACTTACAAGTCTTAATTAATACCTTTTACCTTTCTAAATTATAGAAATTTAATTTCATTTATAGAATAAATTTTCAGGTTATGCGATGAAATTAATCGTAAACGGATAACTTGGTTGCTCATCATTACTAACTTTCACTGCATTAACGATAGGCATGATAAAAGATATTAATCCGATTATAACAAGTAAAACTATTCCTAAACCGAATAAGAAAAATAAAGGAATACTAATAAAAATGTAGATTAACATAGAAAGCTTAAAATTTAAAATCATTTTTCCTTGTTCATCTACTCCTTCTACTTGATCTCTGTTTGTAAGCCAAATAATAAGCGGAACAATAATTCCCCCCAAACCTGTAACATAATCTAATAACTGACTTAAATGCATTAAGATTAATAATTGACGATCCTTTTTTTTGGTGGTTGTAAGTTGTTTTTCTAATTCCATAATATACGTTTTGTCTATACGACGCATCTAAATTAAAAATGTTACATTTTTTTTAATGAAGTCTAAAACACATAAGCCTTTTCATAGTGAAAAGGCTTACAAATTTTAAACCATATAATTTGTGGAGACGATGGGAGTCGAACCCACGACCTCTTGACTGCCAGTCAAGTGCTCTAGCCAACTGAGCTACGTCCCCATTTTTTTATTGATCTATAGACCCTAAAACACGTTTCATAAACGCATTAAGTGCTTCTTTTTTTGGTGTGCCTTTTTTAATTTCTTTATGCACTTCCAAAGCTCCATACATATTGGAAATTAACTCACCTATTACATCTAATTCTTCATCTTTTATTCCTTTGGCTTCTGTTAAATCTTCTAGTACTTCAATTGTTTCTATAAGGTAATCTTCATCGTTTTTTTCGATAAATTCCGTTAGGTGTTTTATTATTGGTAAACGCATATTTTTTTAAAATGATTGAATTTATAATACTTCGGAAACAAAGTCCTTTAAAACTTCAAATTTGTTTGTCTGAACTTGGTTTACTTGTTTTCCGTCTTTATATGATGCAAAAGTAGGTAAATTATCTACATTTGCTAACTTACGAGATTCCGGAAATTTTTCGGCATCAACCAAAACAAACGGAACTTCAGGGTGTTCTAAGGATAGTTTTTTAAATTTAGGTTTCATAATACGGCAATTTCCACACCACGTAGCCATAAATTGCACTAATACGATTGGATTTTCATCGATTATTTTTTTTAAATTGTCTTCTTGTAACTCGATTAACATATCTTGTTTTTTAAAAGTTAGTAGTGATAATATTCAGTTTGCAAATAGGTATTTGCAAACTGAATATTGATTATTAGATTAGTGTGATTTTAAATAATCAGCCACACCATCTCTTGTTGCTTCCATTGCGTCTTTACCTTCTTCCCAGTTTGCAGGACAAACTTCCCCTTTTTCTTGTACGTGTGTATAAGCATCGATTAAACGTAAATATTCGTGCACATTTCTTCCTAACGGCATATCATTTACACTTTCGTGGAAGATTTTCCCTTCTTCATCAATTAAATATGTTGCACGGAATGTTACATTTGAACCTTCTAATAACACTTCATCAATTTCTTCGTTATATACTTCATCAACTTCTAAAATATCTAATAAAGAAGATAAATTTCTAGTTGTATCTGCTAATAAAGGATATGTTACACCTTCGATTCCACCATCTTCTTTTTTTGTATTTAACCAAGCAAAATGTACTTCTGCCGTATCACAAGAAGCTCCGATTACAATCGTATTTCTTTTTTCAAATTCCGGTAATGCTTCTTGAAATGCTAAAATCTCTGTTGGACAAACAAAAGTAAAATCTTTTGGATACCAAAACAACAATACTTTTTTTCCGTTTTTAACTGCTTCTTCAAACACATTTACTTGAAAAGTATCTCCTAAATCATTCATTGCATCTACTGCAATATTTGGGAATTTTTTTCCTACTAATGCCATAATATTTCTTTTTTAATTTTTATTAATATCGCAAATTTACAAAATACAAAGCGTTTGCTAAATAATTATAATATATATTATTTATCTTTACATAAAATTTATTTATGATGAAAAATATTTCCTTAAAATTACTTCTATTTTTTATTGGAGTTTCATTAATTTATAGCAATAGTTATTCTCAAATTACAACTAAATCAAAAATAGAAACAATCACTATTAAAACAATTACTTTACCTTCAAAGGATGGTTTGTTAATTACTGCTGATTATTACAAAGTTGAACCGAGTAAAAATTTTGCATTGCTTTGTCATCAAGCCGGATTTAGTCGAGGTGAATACAGGGAAACTGCTCCAAAATTAGCATATGGTGGTTTTTCACCACAAAATTACTCCGGTTTTTCTTCATTAGCTATTGATCAACGTTCGGGAAACAAAGTAAATGGAATTATCAATGAAACTGCTAAAAGAGCAAAAGAAAAAGGTCTGCCAACAGATTATTTAGATGCCAAACAAGATATTGAAGCAGCAATTGATTTTGCTTATGCAAAAAATAACAACAAACCAATTTTACTTGTTGGTAGCTCATACTCTGCAAGCCTTGCATTACTTATTGGAAAGAATAATAATAAAGTAAAAGCCATTGCTGTTTTTAGTCCGGGAGAGTATTTAAAAGGTATTGATTTGGCAAATGAAATAAAAGACCTTAACAAACCTGTTTTTGTCACTTCAGCCAAAGATGAAATTCCTTCCGTTAAAAAATTATTACGAAATGTAAATCCTGAATTTATTACTTTATTTGAACCAAAAGTTAGCGGATTTCATGGTTCTAAAGCATTATGGTTTTCAAAAGAAGGTCATCAAGAATATTGGAAAGCTTTTAATTTATGGTTAACCAAACATTTTACAACTCATTAATTAAATAGCCTTTATCTTCATATTTTTTCTTATCGAAAGAAAATAATTTTGAAGGTAATTCTAAATTCGATTTAAATTTATTAATTTTTAAGGTAATATCTGAGCCATTTTTTCCTTTTTGGATGAGTTCTTGTATGTTTTTGGTTTTACTGTCTATTACCAAAATCACTTGCGAAAAATCAGAATTACTATCAATTGGTATCAATCGTACATATTGTAATTTTCTTCCGTTTTTAACGGTTTCTTTTCCCATTTCAAAACGATATCCTTCTTTGTAAAATGTAAAGAATTTTGCAGGTGAAAAATCATCTTCTTCATCGACATCCGAAATGGTAACTTCTTCGTCTTCCGGATTAATTGTAATCATTTTGTTACCATCAAAAATGGTTGTTATTCCCAATAAATTTACCACATATTTTTCGCCTTGTAAGGATGCATTTCCTTTGGTTGTTTGGTGCACATCTTCGGCTTTATTATCTAAGGAATTACTAAACTCTATATAAATGGTTTTATAGTTTTTCATCCTATTGGATACTTCGTCCAATAAGGTTTTCGCCTTATTTTGTGCTTGAATTTGTGCGGTAAATAAAATAACAAGTACTACAATTAATTTTTTCATCTTTCTAAAAATTTTATTCTTATTTCTAAATTAGCAAACCTTGTGCCAAAACTACTCTTTTTCCCTTTTTAACAATTCTTCTAATTCTAACACGTCTTGTACAATAACTTCACGTGCTTTACTTCCCTGAAAAGGACCAACAATTCCGGCTGCTTCCAACTGATCGATTAATCTTCCTGCACGATTGTATCCTAATTTTAATTTTCTTTGCAATAATGATGCTGATCCTTGTTGTGCATTTACTATTAAATATGCTGCTTCTTCAAATAACTTATCGCGATCTTTAATATCGATATCCAAACTGGTTCCACTATCGTCGGTATTGTATTCCGGTAACAAATATGCATCATTATATCCTTTTTGAGAACCAATATACTCGGTTATACGCTCTACTTCCGGCGTATCTACAAAGGCACATTGAATACGAATAATATCACTTCCTAAAGCAATAAGCATATCTCCTTTACCAACTAATTGGTCTGCTCCGGAGGCATCTAAAATAGTACGCGAATCAATTTTTGAAGTTACTCTAAAAGCTACCCTTGCCGGAAAATTTGCCTTTATAATACCGGTAATAACGTTAACCGATGGTCTTTGTGTTGCCACAATTAAGTGAATTCCTATTGCACGCGCTAATTGTGCTAATCTGGCAATTGGTGTTTCTACTTCTTTTCCGGCAGTCATCATTAAATCGGCAAATTCGTCTATTACCAAAACAATATAAGGTAAAAAACGATGTCCGTTTTCCGGATTTAATTGTCGTTTTTTAAACTTTTCATTATATTCTTTTATGTTTCTAACGTAAGCGGATTTTAACAAATCATACCGATCATCCATTTCGATACAAAGCGAATTTAAAGTTGCTACAACTTTACTGGTATCGGTAATAATAGCTTCATCGGTATCCGGTAATTTTGCCAAATAATGACGTTCGATTTTATTAAATAAGGTTAATTCTACTTTTTTAGGGTCAATTAAAATAAATTTAATCTCGGCAGGATGTTTTTTGTATAATAATGAAGTTAAAACTGCATTTAATCCAACGGATTTTCCTTGACCTGTTGCTCCTGCCATTAATAAATGTGGCATTTTAGCCAGATCGGCAACAAAAGTTTCGTTTGAAATAGTCTTACCAAAAGCAATTGGCAACTCCATTTTTGCAGTCTGAAATTTCTTACTTGCAATTGCCGAACGCATCGAAACAATAGTAGATTTTTTATTTGGTACTTCAATACCGATGGTACCTTTTCCGGGCATCGGTGCGATAATACGAATACCTAATGCCGAAAGTGAAAGTGCAATATCGTCTTCTAAATTTTTAATTTTTGAAATCCGCACACCTGCTTCCGGAATAATTTCATACAAAGTAATTGTAGGTCCAACAGTTGCCACAATAGATTTAATTCCAATTTTATAGTCGTTTAATGTAGAGACAATCTTATTTTTATTTGCTTCTAATTCCTCTTTATTTATTGTAATTCCTTCTTGTCCGTAATCTTTTAACAAGTCTAATGTAGGAAATTTAAAATTAGACAATTCCAAAGTTGGATCAAATTCACCAAAATCTGCTACTAATTTATCACTTAAATTTTCGGTAAGATTTTCTTCTTGTTTTGGTTTTTCAACAGCAATATCAAATTGTTCTTCCTCTTCATTTGTCACTTTTACTTCCATATCTAACAATTCTTTTTCTTCATCGTTTAAAGAGAGTGTAGAAGTTTTTTTTATGGTTGGTTTTTGATTTTCAACATGAAGTTCAAATTTTGATTTTGATTCGTTTTCATCGATATTATCTTCCGGTTTAACCGTATTTACAACTTCTATTTTTTCCTTATCGGAAAGAGTTTCATTAACCACATCTTTTTTCTTTCTTTTAGGAAGTAAATTATCTACCTTTTTAGGTTGCCATTTTAATTTAAAAATTAAGAATAAAAGCAGCAATAACGAGAGTAATAATACAACACCTATTTTACCAATATAGACTTGCAGAAAATCATTCAATTCATAACCGTTAACTCCTGATACTAAGGCGTTTTTATCAAATATTAAAGCCGTTGCAACCGATAACCAAAGCATCCCTAAAATTGCCCAAAAAATAATTTTTCGAGCTTTTTTTAACGGAATATCAAAAATGAGATACAAACCCGAAAGTAAGGTTAAAAACGGAACAATAAAACCGGCAATACCATATCCGTCATAAATAAAAAAATGGCTGATATATGCACCAATTTTTCCTAAAAAGTTTTTGGTTTGAATATCGCGATTTAAAAAATCGGTTAACTGACTTTGATCTTGATACCAATGCGAAAAAAAGGAGGCAAACGAAGTAAATAAAAAGATAGAAAGCAACACCAAAAAAACACCAAATGCCAAATGGGTTTGTTGGTTTTTAAAAAAAGCTTTTATCTTGCTTGGTTTTTTAACTTTTACTGTCTTCCTTTTCTTAGCCATAAGTATTTTTAAGTAAATTTAGGGATGTATATTATCAAACCGATAATAAATGCAATTATTGCTGCAAATGTTGCAGCTCCGGCAGAAATATCTTTTATAAATCCGATTTTTTTATGGTAATCAGGATGTATAAAATCCGATAATTTTTCAATTCCGGTATTTAAAGATTCCGCTACCAAAACCATACCGATAGCCAATAATTGAATCATCCATTCTGTTGGCGAAATATGTTTTACAAACCCCAAAATAACAACGGCAATTCCGGCACTAAATTGCACCATAATACTATGCTCGGTTGTTAGTAATAAATATGCACCTTTAAGTGCAAATTTAAGACTTCGTATTCTTCCTTTTACAAAACCATCGTTAGGGTTTTTCATAAACTTCAAATTTTAAAAATCGAACCGCAAAAATAGGTGTTTTTTTTGAAAGTTTTACGAAATCGCTTTCAAACTTAAATCCATATTATAAACCGAATGTGTTAATGCTCCACTGGAAATATAATCTACACCACATTCTGCATATTTTCTAATGGTTTTTTCGTTAATTCCACCGGAAGATTCTGTTTGACACTTATCTCCTATTAATGCCACCGCTTTTTTGGTGTCATCATAATCAAAATTATCAATTAAAATACGGTAAATATTATCGGATTTTAATATTTCTTTAATCTCGCTTAAATCTCTGGCTTCCACAATTATTTTTAAGTCCTTATTATTATCTTTTAAATATTGTTGTGTTTTTTTAATGGCATTTGTTATTCCTCCGGCAAAATCAATATGATTATCTTTAAGCATTATCATATCATATAAAGCAAAGCGATGATTTACGCCTCCACCTATTTTAACTGCCCATTTTTCTATGGCTCTAATTCCGAGTGTAGTTTTACGCGTGTCTAAAACTTTGGTTTTTGTTCCTTTTAACAAATCTACAAATTGGCGTGTTTTGGTCGCAATAGCACTCATTCTCTGCATCGCATTAAGCACCAATCTCTCGGCTTTTAAAATCGATTGTGAGCTTCCGGAAACATAAAAAACAACATCACCATATTTTACAGTTTCACCATCGTTTATTAATGTTTCTACTATTAAATTGTTATCAACTTGATTAAAAATCATTTTGGCAAATTCTACACCTGCAATCACACCGTTGTCTTTAACTAATAATTTGGCTTTTCCTGTTGCCGTTTCCGGAATGCAAGCAAGAGAGCTGTGATCACCATCACCTACGTCTTCGCGAATAGCATTTTTAATAATTAAATCAAGTTCAGTTTGAAATTGTTTTTCTGAAATCATTTTTTTCTTTTAAATGCGAAAATAAGTTTTAAATTCGCAATATGAAAATAAAACTTTTAGCAATTGGTAAAACAGATGATAAAAATCTTCAAATTTTAATAGATGACTATCAAAAAAGACTAAAACATTATATCGGATTTGAATTTGAAATTTTACCGGACATTAAAAACGTTAAAAACCTATCGCAAAAACAACAAAAAGAAAAAGAAGGCGAACTAATTTTAAAAAAATTAAAACCAACAGACACTTTAATTGTATTAGACGAAAAAGGAAAAGAATTTTCATCGGTTGGATTTTCCGATTTTCTACAAAAAAAGATGAATTCCGGAATCAAACAACTTGTTTTTGTAATTGGCGGTCCTTACGGATTTTCGCAAGAAGTCTATAAAAAAACACAAGGAAAAATTTCTTTTTCAAAGATGACTTTTTCGCATCAAATGTTCCGGTTATTCGTAGTAGAACAAATCTATCGTGCATTTACCATACTAAAAAACGAACCTTATCACCACCAATAAATGTACTCAAAAGAAGAATCGGCACGTATTAGAAAAGAATTTTGGACTAGTTTTGGCAAATCCTTTCCACGAAAGTGGTTACTCTATAATACCAAAATAAAAGATTTCAGCTTTAAATTTGTAGCCGATAAAAATAAAGCAATGGTGTGTTTGGATATCGAACCAAAAGATGATTTTTACAAAGAATATTATTATGATAAAATTTCTTCGCTAAAAAATATTTTAAAAAACGAGTACATAAAAGATGTTGTTTTTGATGCCACTTATAAATTAGACAACGGAAAAATTATTAGTAGAATTTACACCAAAATGCCCAAAAAATTTAATATTCACAACAAAAACACCTGGCGAAATGCTTACGAGTTCTTTGTAAAAAACATGGCTGCTTTTGAAGAATTTTTCTATGAATATGAAGACTATATTAAGGATTAAAAAATGATTAATCGTAATTAAACCCAAAATATCTAAACAAGTACAATAAAAATAAAAAGTATATCTTTGCAAGCTTAAAAATTTAAAATAAAAACAAACATATTATCGTGTTTATACACTTTAAAAAAATAGATAAAATATGAAAGCCGGAATCGTAGGACTACCAAACGTAGGAAAATCAACTTTATTTAATTGTTTATCTAACGCAAAAGCACAAAGTGCCAATTTTCCGTTTTGTACCATAGAACCTAATATTGGTGTGGTAAATGTACCTGATGAACGATTGGAAAAACTATCGGAAATTGTTAATCCCGAACGCGTACAACCGGCAATTGTAGAAATTGTTGATATTGCAGGTT
>JALSLI010000125.1 GCA_026988395.1 Flavobacteriaceae bacterium
GGTCACAATCAAAAGGAACAATATGGCACAATACAATTATCAAAATGATAAAACATAAACCAATTACACAAAATCAAATTATATGGAAGCTAAATTAATAAGTCAAAAAAATGATTTTGGAAAAATTGATGTTTATGGAAGAACACAATTGACTTACAAAGGATGGCCTTTATACTATTTCGGACAAGATAGTGTTCGTGGCGATAATAAAGGAATTAGCTTTCCTGCACCAGGCGTTTGGCCAATTGCAAATGAAAATACTCCGGTAGCACCTTAAAAAAACTAAATAAAATTCTTGATATTTTAAAAAAATATCAAGAATTTTTAATCTCCACATATATGAAACATTTAATTATTATATCTATATTCATTTCGTTGCTTTCCTGTAATGATACAAAGGAAAATTACAAACTAATCTCTTCTGTTCCGGATTTAGAAATGCCTGATAATCATCTAAAATTTAAAGAGATTGAAGATTATAAAAATTATAGAATTGTAGCAACACATTTTAGAACCGACAAAAATGAATTACGATATATCCTTGCCAACGAAAAAGCATTTAAGGCATATAATGAAAAAAAACCTTTCCCTAATGGAAGTAAAATTGTAAAAATAGGATGGACCGTAGAAAAAATGCCAAATTTTAATCCTGCTTTAGAAACAAAACAAATCCAACGTATTGAATACATGATAAAAGACAGCAAACGTTTTTCTAAAAATCCGGGAAACTGGGGATATGCAAGATTTGTAAAAAAAGAAAACCAATATAAACCATGGAATAAAGGAACTTCTAGTTGCATTAGTTGTCATAATTTAGCAAAAGACAACGATTACTTATTTACAAAAATGCAGGCATTGCAATAATTTTAATTTTTCCCTAACCAATTTTTAAAATCCGTTAATTTGGCTTTGCTAATTATAATTTCTATCGGTGATTCCGGAATTGTATAAACTCGCAATTGCGTATTACCGTATTTTTCAATTTTATCAATCGCATTAGCCGAAAGAATTACTTTTCGTGAAGCTCTATAAAACAGTTTATCATCTAGTTTTTTAAAAATTTCGTCTAACGAAATAAATAAACTGGATTTTTTTCCGTTTTTTTCAACAAAATAAGAAATTGTATTTTCAGTATAGATATAGGCAATATTTTTGGCGTGAACAGGTGTTAGTTGTGTTCCGTGGTTTGTTAAAAAACGAGTATCTGCCTTTTGACTTTCTATATTAATACCTGGTAAGTTATTTTGAATGGCTTGAATATCGTTAAAATGATTGGCTGCAATTTTTTTATTAAGTTTTGATAATGTATGTAAATTATTGGTGTTTATTCGCTCCAAAAAGAAATAAATAAGCAATGAACTTATAAGCCAAACTATTACAAATAAAAAAAATAGCTTTTGTTTTAAATCTGAAAAAATACTTTTAAATTTTGCAACATTAGCATGAGAAGCAACAATCCAATTGGAGTTTTTACAGGACTTAAATAAACAATTTCTGTATAATTTTTAAGTTTTCTTAGTCCGCCAATTTCGCGTTTTTGTAAAATTGATTCTTTAAAATTATTAATTACCTCATCATTAGAAATGGTCTTAATAACCGAATTATTTTCCCCTAATACTTTTCAAGACCGTTGCAAAATAATCAACTTCTAAATTATTTTTAATTTTTGAGATTTTTTTATAAATTTTTGAGATTTTTTCTTATTTTCTCTCTTTATTTTGGGGTATACAACCTTATTTTCGGGTTGTTT
>JALSLI010000126.1 GCA_026988395.1 Flavobacteriaceae bacterium
TTTTTATCAATTTTATACACATCAATAAGGAGTTCCCAAGCCCAAGCGATGGCTTCTTTTTTAAAATAATCACCAAAAGACCAGTTTCCTAACATTTCAAACATAGTATGATGATAGGTGTCTTTACCAACTTCTTCCAAGTCATTGTGTTTACCAGAAACTCGTAAACATTTTTGCGAATCGGCTACACGAGGATTGACCACTTTTTTTTGTCCGAGGAAAAATTCTTTAAACGGTACCATTCCTGCATTGGTAAACATTAAAGTTGGATCATCTTTAAGAACCATTGGTGCAGATGGCACAATTTTATGTTGTTTACTGTTAAAAAAATCAATAAATTGCTTTCTTATTTCCTTCGCGTTCATACTTTTTAATATTGTATAATTATCTTAAAATGTTAATGATTTACTAAATAAAAATCCATTTGTAAAACATTTTGTAAATTTGCACGTCTTTAAACGCTCAAAAATACAACGAATAGCAAAAGTAATATATTTTAATTAGTATGGCTAAAGAAAAATTTCATTATAATCCAAATACCTTAGAGTACGAAAAAGTAAAGGTAAAAACAGCTGCAAAAGTAAAACGTTTTTTGTTTGTAGTTACCGCTATTGGTTTGGTTGCTTTTCTAGGATATATTGGTTTTAGTCAGTTATTTGAATCTCCTAGAGAAAAAGAATACAAGCGTGAATTGTCTAATTTACAGTTACATTATGACTTGTTAAACAAAAAAATGAATAATGTAGAAGGCGTTTTAACTGAATTAGCAGATAGAGATAATAATATTTACAGAACATTTTTTGAAGCAAACCCAATTCCAGAAGAACAGCGTAAAGCAGGTTTTGGAGGAGTTAACCGTTATAAAAATTTAGAAGGGTTTAATAACTCTGATATGATTATAGCAACCACAAAAAAATTAGATATTTTGTCTAAAGAACTCGTTATTCAATCAAAATCTCTTGATGAAATTGTAAAATTAGCTAAAAATAAAGAAGAAATGTTGGCGTCAATTCCTGCAATTATGCCAGTAGAAAAGGAAAATTTATTACGAATGGCTTCTGGTTATGGTATGCGAATGCATCCTATTTTAAAGATTAGAAAAATGCACGAAGGAATGGATTTTTCAGCTCCAAGAGGAACGCCAATTTATGCTTCTGGAAATGGTAAAATAGTAAGAGTAAACCGTAGTAGTACTTACGGAAATGTAATCTATATTGATCATGGTTACGGCTATGAAACAAGATATGCACACATGAATAAATTTGCTAAAGGCATTCATAAAGGTAAAAAAATAAAACGAGGAGATTTAATTGGTTATGTTGGTAATACAGGTCGTTCTGTTGCTCCACATTTACATTACGAAGTACATTACAAAGGAAAAGCTGTAAATCCAATTGATTTTTACTTTGGTAATTTATCTGCTGAAGAATTTGCTGCTATACAAGAATCATCTAAACAAGATGGACAATCTTTAGAGCGATAAAGATTTATAATATAACTTTGAAAAAGTATTGGCTATTTGTTCTTTACTAAAATTATTCACCACATATTGGTGCATTTCTTGAGTATTCGCATTGCTTTTATTATAGCTTTCAAGAATAGCATTTAATAATTTTTTTTCATTTTTAGAAGGAATTAATATTCCAAAATCTTTAGGAAAATACTCAGAAATTCCGCCAACATCTGTTGAAATTACAGGTGTTCCACAAGAGAACGATTCTAATATTACACATGGTAAATTTT
>JALSLI010000127.1 GCA_026988395.1 Flavobacteriaceae bacterium
ACCTTTAAATAACTACCTATTTTTATATAATTGGATTTTAGTCTGTTTAAGCGTTTTAGTGTTGCAACGGTTGTATGGTATTTTTTTGAAATGGAGTACAGCGTTTCTTTTGGTCTTACTAAATGATAATTGCTTTTTTTAACTGGTTTTACAAATAAACTCACACCAATTAAAAGTCTCTCATTTTCTTTATATGCATTTAAATGTTTTAATTCGGGTACAGTCATATAAAATTGCTTTGCTATAGATTGATAAGTATCTCCTCTATTAACGCAATACAAATCATATTTATTTGTTTGTGCATAAGAAAATAAAAATCCGAATAATAATAAAATAAAAGTAATCTTTTTCATAATTAAAAACGTACAATTCCCAGTGTTGCTATTTTACCTGTTGTTAAATCCCATGCTTTATGCATTAACACATTTCCTTTATCGTCATATACAACAAATTCGGCTGTATTAGGACCGTAAATTCCTTGGTTAAGAGCTTCTATATCAATTTGATGGTATCCTTTTTTATCTAAATTAATTTGTAACGAATAAAAATCATTACTAAGGGAAATATTTCCTGCATAAGGTTTATTATCGATATACACTTTAACTCTATCACCATCTTCCAGTCCAAAATCACGATATTCAATTTTCACAAATTTTGTATTGCTGTTAATGGTTCCTAAATATTGTGCGGATTTTAATTTTTTGTTGGTAGTATTTTTTCCATTAAAGTGTTTGTAAACGATAATATCGTCTTCATCTTCTAACTTCTTTACTTCTAAAATACTTTTATTATCTGTTTGTTTATCGAAGTATTTATGAATATCCAAATTTATGGATAATGGTAATTTTTCTTGTTTTTTGTAAAATAAATACGATAAATCGGATGGCTTTTTCGAATTTTCCAATTTTTTTTCAATAATCTTGGCATCGATTTTAAAAGATTTAAAACTATCTTGAAAAGGGTTTTGTTGCTTAATAGTGTCTTGCTGACCAAAACCGGTCAGAAAATAAAAAACAAAAAGAAACAAAAAGGAAACTCGCATATTTTAAAATTATCTTTTATTTTTACACAAAATTAGTGCCAATTTTTATTGGGATAAAACTATTATAATTTTAGCATAAAACGATTAAAAATTCGTTAAAAATAAAAACCTATTAATACATATCCGTAATTTTTATTTTATGAACATAAAAAACATAGTTAAATTAGTAATAGTCATTATTTTATGGTTTGTTATTTACCAAATAGCTTCCTTTTATTTACCAACATCTAATCGTTTGCAATCTATTTATTTAATTCCTGAAGATGCCGTATTTATTATAGAAACCGATAAACCGATAGATACATGGAATACGATTAGCAAATCCGATGTATGGAAACACTTACAAACAAATGCGTATTTTAAAGAATTGACTTCAGGAATAAATGGATTAGATAAAATTTTTAATGAGCAAAAATCGGTAATCGATTTCATTGGAAACCGAGATTTATATATTTCGGTACATATGATACAAAAAAAGAAATATGGTTTATTTTTTACAATTGATTTACAAAAACTAAGCAAACTAAACGTGCTTAAAAATCATTTGGAATCTGTTACAAGTAATGCCTTTAGACTAACAAAAAGACAATATCACGGATTTACCATAAACGAATTAACCGATAAAAAAACACACGAAACTTTATATATCTCATTTATCAATAATCAAATGATTGCTTCTTACACACATAAATTGGTTGAAGCCTCTATTAATCAATATGAAAATCCGGTTATAGGGAGAGATTTGGATTTTATTGCAATTTCAAAAAAGGTTGCAGGGAGTGATTTATTTCGATTATACGTACAATATTCATATTTAGATGATTACATGTATTATTTTGTAAATGAACCAAATACAACTATAAAAGAATTAAGTAAAACGCTAAAATATTCCGGTTTTAGTTTTGATCTAAAAAAAGAGAATACCATTTTTGCAACAGGATTTACAAATACAAATGAAGCAACACAAAGTTATTTAAAAGCATTGCAAAATTCGGGTATTGGTCCACATAAAGCAGCTGAAATTGCTCCTAAAAGAACTGCATTATATTTAAGTTTTGGCTTTGATAGCTTTAAGGAATTTTACAAAAATTTTGAGGAAATTAAAAAGCAAAACCCAAAAACCTTTAAAAGTTACCAAGATAATTTAGATAAAATTCAGAATTATTTAGACATCAATTTACAGAAAGATTTTATAAGTTGGATGGATGATGAAATTGCTGTTTTACATATGGATGCTTCTGTAAAGCAAGCAACAAAATCAGAAACTGCTTTGGTTATAAAGACCAATTCTATTTCAAATGCAAAAAAACGAATCGCACATGTATTAAAGCAAATCAAAAAGAAAACACCGGTAAAATTCAAAAATATAACATATAAAGAGCATGATATCAATTATTTATCTATAAAAGGTTTCTTTAAAATTTTTCTTGGCTCCTATTTTAAAGAATTTGATAAACCGTATTTTACTTTTATCGATGATTATGTTGTTTTTAGCAATCATCCTGCTACATTAAAACGGATTATTGATGATTATGAGACAGAAAACACACTTCAAAAAGCGAAAGATTATCAAGAATTTATTAGCAATTTTGATCGTAAGTCAAGTGTTTTTGTTTATATAAATACACCTACTTTATATAAAAATTTAATAGCAATGGCAGATAAAAATACCAAGCTAAAAATTAAAAAGAACAAAGATTACATTATTTGTTTTCCACAAATCGGATTTCAATTAATACCGTATTCCAATTTATTTGAAACCAAGTTAATAATTAATTATCAAGATCCGGAAATTGTGCAATCTAAAGCACAATTTAAAGAAATAGCAACCGTAAAACAATTTGATATAACAGATTATAATCCTGTGCCGGAAAATACATTGGTAAAAACAGATGAAACGGAATTATTTAGACCAAAACCGATTGTTTTAAATAATTTAGATGCTGCTATATATCAAAAAAAATACGCTAACGGAAAAAATCAAGTTTATGTAAAAATTAATGACGGCAAACCAAATGGAAGATATAAAGAATATTATCCAAATGGCGAATTAAAATTATCAGGAAAGTTTAAAAAAGGCAAGCAAACAGGTGTTTGGAAAGCGTACAGTGCAAATGGAAAATTGATTAAAAAAAAGAGATTTTAACTTTGTATTAGAGGTAAAACGCATCAACAAGTTTTTGATATTCAGCAGTACGTTGATGTCGTTTTATTTCTAAAATCAGTTCATTTTTAGAGATATTTTTAGTTTTTGATTTAGAAAATAGAATTAAAGATCGTTTTATTTTTGCTTCGTTATTTCCTTTAACATGGGTAATTTTGATTGGAAATAAACTATGTATTTTTGCTTTTTCTAAAAAGAGGCTTTCTTCCGAAAAAGGAATAATTACAGAGAAAAATCCGTTATCTGATAGTAATTTTTTTACACTGTTAAGCAATTCATCAAAAGAAAGAGAAGCGGTTTGTCTTGCTTGATTTCGTTTTTTATCATCCGATAAAAAATTTGCTGTATAAAAAGGCGGATTAGAAACAATTAAATCGTACGTTTCATCTATTTCAGTTGTAAATTCTTGCAGTGAGGTATGGTAACAGAATAAGCGATCGCTCCAAGGAGAATTTTCAAAATTAGCAACACATTGCTCATAAGCATTAGGTTCTATTTCGATAGCATCAATAATTTCGGCATCATATAATTGTGCCATCTGTAAGGCGATAACGCCGGTTCCTGCTCCGATATCCAAGATACTGTTTATTGGTTTGTTAATTATTGTCCATGCTCCAAGTAACACAGCATCGGTGCCAATTTTCATTGCTGTATTATCTTGTTCTACCGAAAATTCTTTAAATTTAAAAACCATTAGTCTTCCTCTAAATACATTTCAATTAAGCCTTTAGGCGTATTTACAATTACTTGTTTGTTTGTGCGATCTATTTTTACTAAAAAATTATCGATAAGCGGAATTAATATTTCTTTTCCGGTTTCATTTTTAACAATAAAAAGCTCTTGTGCGGTGCTATCGTTTATGCTTTTTATTTTTCCTACCAAACCAAAATTTTGGTCGATTAAATCAAAATTAATCACTTCGTGATAATAAAATTTATTCCCTTCTAATTTAGGCAACATTGTTAGCGGTAAATAAACCTCTTTTTTTAAAATACGTTCAGCATCTGCTTCCGTTATAAAATCCTCAAACCGTACACGTAATTGATTTCCTTTTTGAAGGAGGCTTTCTTCGATAAAAAAAGGAATTAATTTTCCGTTTAAATTCAAAAAAACAGCTTCTAAATCTTGGTATATTTCAGGTTCATCGGTATCTAGTTTAATAACTACTTCGCCTTTATAGCTGTGTTTTCTAACTACTTTTCCTAAATAAAAACAATCTTCTTTTTTCATATTAAATTCCAAATAAAAAACCACGCATTAACTGCGTGGTTTCAAAGATATATAAAAATATATTATTCTTCTTCGTTAGAAGCAGTTTCTGTATCAGCAGCAACTTCTTCTTCTTCAACTACAGGAGTATTAGCTTCTACTCTAGCTTCGTTAATTGCTTTTTCTTTAGCAAAAATTTCAGCTTTAGCAGCTTCTGCGGCTTTGTTTAAACCTTGTTTTTTATCTAAAACTTTGTTTTCTTTTTCTTCTAACCAAGCTTTAAATTTTTCTTCTGCTTGTTCTAAAGTTAAAGCACCTTTGCGAACACCTACTAATAAGTGTTTTTTAAGCATTGCACCTTTATAAGACAATAAAGCTTTTGCTGTATTGGTAGGCTCAGCACCGTTCATTAACCATTTTACTGCTGCATCAACATCTAAGTTAACTGTTGCAGGATTGGTTGTTGGATTGTACGTACCAATTTTTTCAAGTAATTTTCCATCTCTTTTAGAACGAGCATCAGCTGCTACGATCCAATAAAATGGTTTTCCTTTTCTTCCGTGTCTTTGTAATCTAATTCTTACTGGCATAATTTGTAAAATTTTAAGGTTCTCGACCTTGATTTATAATAATTTATTTTAAGTGTGCAAAATTACAATAAATTTCTTAATAGCAAGTAATTAATTAAAATTTCTTTTCTTTAAGTTCAAAATCTTTACCTAAATAAACACGTCTTACCATTTCGTCATCTGCTAATTCTCTTGGTGTTCCTTCTTTTAAGATACCTCCTTCATACATTAAATAGGTTCTGTCTGTTATGGCTAAAGTTGCTTGTACATCGTGATCGGTTATTAAAATGCCGATGTTTCTATCTTTTAAATGTGCTACAATACTTTGAATATCATGAACTGCAATAGGATCAACTCCGGCAAACGGTTCATCTAATAAAATAAATTTTGGGTCTGATGCTAGACATCTGGCAATTTCGGTTCGTCTTCGTTCGCCGCCGGATAATAAGTCACCTCTATTTTTACGTACGTGCCCTAAACTAAATTCTTCGATTAAAGATTCAAGTTTGATTTTTTGTTGTTTTTTTGTTAAATCGGTAAATTGTAAGATAGACATAATATTATCTTCGACCGATAATTTTCTAAAAACAGAGGCTTCTTGAGCAAGATAACCAACACCTTTTTGAGCTCTTTTGTACATAGAATCGTGTGTAATTTCTTCATTATCTAAAAAAATACGACCTTCGTTAGGTTTGATCATACCAACAATCATATAAAATGAAGTTGTTTTTCCTGCTCCGTTTGGACCTAAGAGTCCGATGATTTCTCCTTGTTTTACTTCTACACTTATCCCTTTTACAACCTTACGGCTACCATAAATTTTTTGGATGTTTTCTGCTCTTAATTTCATTAATAGTATATTAAAAAGGTAAAAGTACGTTATTTTAGGGTTTTGTTAGAGCCTGATTTTGTTTTTTAACGATTATTTTAGAGATTATGATACCTACTTCATATAAAATCATCATTGGTATGGTAACGATTATCTGACTTAAAATATCGGGAGGCGTTATAATTGCTGCTAAAATAAGTACAATTACAAAAGCATATTTTCGGTATTTTTTTAAGAATTCAGGAGTTACTAATCCCATTTTAGCTAAAAAGTAGATTAAAATTGGCAGTTCAAAGATAATTCCACTTGATAAAACGGAGGTTTTGATAATGGCAATATACGATGCCAATTTAAAATTACGTTCTACATCTTGACTAACGGAATAATTTCCTAAAAAGTTAATGGATAAAGGAGCTATGATGAAATAGCCGAATAAAATTCCTACAAAAAACAAAAAGGATGAAATGATAATAAATGCAAATGCATATTTTTGTTCGGTTTTATAAAGTGCCGGTTTAATAAATTTCCATATTTCATATAAAATATACGGAAAAGCAAGTATAAATCCAAAGGTAAGTGCGAGCCAAAGGTGAGCAGAAAATTGTTCGGACATTTTTAAGCTTTGTATGGTAAAATCTATTTTATCTATACAAAGTCCTTCAGAACCAAATTTATGTGAAAGATTGCATAAAAAGCGGTAAGTAAAAAAGTTAGGATCTTTAAAAACCATTAAAAAATGATCAAAAATATATCGGATATTTAAAAAAGCAACAATTCCAAATAGAAAAACAGCAATTGCCGAACGAATTAAAAGCCATCTTAGTTCTTCCAGATGATCTAAAAATGACATTTCTTTTAATTCTTTATTCATTTCTTTTTAAATTTATGCAAAAGTAGGGATTTATAATAAAAAAAACGAGGTTCTTAATAAAAAGAATCCTCGTTTATATTTGGTGATAATTTTATTAAAAAATTTCTCTACCGGCAAAGTGAAAAGCACTTTCGATAGCTGCATTTTCATCGCTATCCGAACCGTGAACAGCATTTTCACCAATTGAAGCTGCATATAATTTACGTATTGTACCTTCTGCTGCTTCTTCCGGATTTGTTGCTCCGATTAAAACTCTAAAATCTTCAACGGCATTGTCTTTTTCTAAGACAGCTGCAACGATCGGTCCACGAGTCATGTATTCTACCAATTCACCAAAGAAAGGTCTGTCTTTGTGAATTGCATAAAAATTTTCTGCATCACGCTTGGTCATTTGTGTCATTTTCATTGCCACAATTTTAAAACCTGCTGCATTTATTTTTTCTAAGATTGCTCCTGTATATCCTTTTTCGATGGAATCAGGTTTTAACATAGTAAATGTTCTGTTTGTTGCCATTTGTATTTTTGTCTTTAATTTTTAGATTGCAAATATATAGTTTATTCGGTATTTACAGATATTATTTTTAAATTTTCTATCTATGTACTCTTTTAAATACTTTTAATTAATTTCTATACGTATCATTTAAAACTCAAAATTAACCATTCAAAACTCAACATTAAAATAAACCATTAAAACTCAACACTTAGTTAATCATTTTAAGATAATCGTCTTCTGTAATAATTGGAATTTGCAATTTTTCGGCTCTGATTTTTTTTGCCGGTCCCATTTTATCCCCTGCAATTAGATAATTTGTTTTTTTAGAGAGTGAGCTTACGTTCTTTCCTCCATGATCTTCAATAGATTTTTTTAGTTCGTTTCGTGAAAATTTTTCAAAAACACCTGAAACTACAAAATTTAAACCTTCTAATTTATTTGAAATTGAGGTATTAATTTCAACTACTTCAAACTGCAAACCATGATTTTTTAAGCGATTAATTATTTCGATATTATATGGTTCATTAAAAAAATCGATAACCGATTTTGCAATCCTCTCACCTATTTCATCGACAGCAATAAGTGTTTCAAAATCAGCTTTCTGAATTGCACTTATATTCTTAAAACGTTTGGCTAATTTTTTAGCGACAGTTTCGCCAACAAAACGAATTCCTAATGCAAATAAAACACGTTCAAACGGTATTTTTTTTGAGGCTTCTAATCCTTCTAATATATTTTGAGCAGATTTAAGAGCAATTCTTTCCAAAGGCAATAAATCTTCTAAGGTTAAATCGTATAAATCGGCGTAATTTTTGATTAAATTGGCGTCGTAGAATAGTTCTACTGTTTCTGCTCCGATACCTTCGATATTCATTGCTTTACGAGCAATAAAATGCTGAATTTTACCAACTATTTGTGGTTTACATCCGTACTCATTTGGACAGTAGTGTTGTGCTTCACCTTCTTTACGTATTAATGTCGTTCCGCAAGCCGGACAAGCAGTGATAAATTCAATTTTTTTAGCATTTTCTTTTCTTTTACTTATATCAACTCCTATTATTTTAGGAATAATTTCGCCACCTTTTTCTACAAAAACAGTATCTTTTTCGTGTAAATCTAATTTATTAATTTGATCGGCGTTATGTAAAGAAGCACGTTTTACGATTGTTCCGCCTAAAGCAACAGGCTTTAAATTAGCAACCGGTGTAACTGCTCCGGTACGTCCAATTTGATAATCCACACTTTTTAACTCTGTACTTACCTGCTCTGCTTTAAATTTATACGCAATTGCCCAACGGGGAGCTTTTGCAGTATACCCTAATTCATTTTGGTAGTGTATGTTATTTACTTTTATTACAATTCCATCCGTTTCATATGGTAATTCAAACCGTTTTTTATCCCATTTGTGAATGTATTCCATTATTTCATTAACTGAATTACAAACTTCTATTTCGTTTGGCACTTTAAATCCGGCTTTTCTGACTTTTTGTAAAGATTGAAAATGTGTTTGAAAAGTATTTTCTTCGGTTACAACCTGATAAATTAAACAATCTAAAGGTCTTTTGGCAACCTCGGCACTGTCTTTTAATTTTAGACTTCCGCTGGCGGTATTACGCGGATTCATATACGGATCTTCACCATTTTTTATCCGTTCTTCATTCATTTTTTTAAAACCACTAAACGGAATAACAATTTCACCACGGACTTCAAAAGTATTTAAAAAGTCTTTTTTTACCGTAAGCGGAATGGATTTAATGGTTCTAATATTATTTGTTACATCATCACCTTGTATGCCGTCACCACGCGTTTCGGCACGAATTAATTTGTAATTTTCGTAAACCAAATTAATGGATGCACCATCGTATTTTAATTCGCAAGTATAATCGATAGTATCTACTCCTAATATTTTTTTAACTCTTGTAATCCAATCCTTTATATCATCCTCAGAATACGAGTTATCTAAAGAATACATACGATGTTTATGCACAACCGTTTTAAAAGAATCCGTTACCATCCCTCCTACACGTTGTGTTGGTGAATTTGGGTCTGCAAATTGTGGATATTGCTCTTCTAATTGTTGTAATTCCTTTAATTTAATATCAAACTCAAAATCACTTATCGTAGGATTATCCAATACATAATAATTGTAATTATGTTGTTTTAATTCTTCGCAAAGGTTTTTAATTTTTTCTTCGATTAACTGCATTTATAAGGTTGTAATTTAATTTGTTAACTAAATTGATTGGCTATTTTTTCTGCTTTTTTAGATTGCGAATAATCATAAAAACCCTCACCTGATTTTATACCTAATTTTCCGGCTTGCACCATATTAACTAATAAAGGACAAGGAGCATATTTAGGATTTTTAAATCCGTTATACATAACATTTAAAATGGAAAGACAAACATCTAATCCGATAAAATCTGCCAATTGTAAAGGTCCCATAGGATGTCCCATACCTAATTTCATTACATTATCAATTTCATAAACACCGGCAACGCCATTATAAAGTGTTTCAATAGCTTCGTTAAGCATTGGCATTAAAATACGATTTGCCACAAAACCGGGATAATCATTTACTTCCAACGGTATTTTTTTTAGTTTTGTAGATAAATCCATTACAATTTTTGTAGTTTCATCTGATGTAGAATAACCACGAATAATCTCTACCAATTTCATTATAGGTACAGGGTTCATAAAATGCATACCAATCACTTTTTCGGGTTTATTGGTAACACTTGCAATTTTTGTAATGGAAATGGAAGAAGTATTGGTTGCTAGAATTGTATTTTTATCTGTAAAATTATCTAAATCTTTAAAAATTTGCAATTTTAAGCCTTCATTTTCTGTTGCAGCTTCTACAACCAAATCGACATTTGCAACGCCGTCTTGCATACTTGTAAAAGTAGTAATATTGCTTAAAGTATTAGTTTTAGTATCTTCAGTTATTTTTAACTTAGAAAGCAATCTATCTAAATTTTTAGTAATAGTTGCCAAACCTCTTTCAAGAGCATTTTGTGATATATCAATTAAATTAACTTGGTATCCGTTTTGAGCAAAAACATGTGCAATTCCGTTACCCATAGTTCCTGCTCCGATTACTGCTATTTTTTTCATTGTATTATGATTTTTAAAAATTATCAATTATTTGTTGTGCTACTTTTAATGCTTTAGTTCCATCATATAAAGTAACAGTTGGTTTGGCATTGTTATTTATGGCATCGGCAAACGCTTCGAGTTCATCGAGAATGGCGTTGTTTGGTTTAACATCCGGATTTTCAAAATAAATTTGTTTTTTAACACCTTCAGCATTTTGCAGAATCATAGCAAACTCATCCGGATTTTCGGGTACATCTTTCATTCTTACAACTTCACTTTTCTTTTCTAAAAAATCAACCGAGATGTACGCGTCTTTTTGAAAAAATCTACTTTTACGCATATTTTTCATTGAAATTCTACTTGCCGTTAAATTGGCAACACAGCCATTTTCAAACTCAATTCTGGCATTTGCAATATCCGGTGTATCGCTAATCACACTAACGCCACTTGCGTGAATATTTTTAACTTTAGAGTTTACCACACTTAAAATAATATCGATATCGTGAATCATTAAATCCAATACAACCGGAACATCGGTTCCTCTTGGATTAAATTCTGCCAAACGATGTGTTTCGATAAACATTGGTTGATTAATAAGGTTTTTAACAGCTGTGAAAGCCGGATTAAAACGCTCTACATGACCAACTTGACCTTTTACTTGGTGTTTTTTTACCAGATCTCGTATTTTTTCGGCTTCTTCTACCGTTTTAGTAATTGGTTTTTCAATAAAAATGTGTTTTCTTTTTTCAATAGCTTCCGTAGCACAATCAAAATGCGATAAGGTAGGTGTAACAATATCTACAACATCCACAGCTTCAATTAATTCACTTATTGTATTAAATGCCTTATAACCAAATTCTTCGGATACTTTTTTAGCATTTTCTTTATTTGCATCATAAAAACCAACCAAATCATATTTATTAGATTGATTTGCCAGTTTTAAATGAATTTTTCCAAGGTGACCGGCACCTAAAACGCCTATTTTTAACATAAAAAAAATTTTAGTCAAAGATACAAAAAATGTTGTCTTTAATTACTTCCTTTTTTCTATTTTTGGAGGAAATTAGTAAAAATATCCGGTAATACAATAAAGCCTTAAAACCCAGAATAATATTGCAAATAATAAAATGAAAGACTTGCCAAAACACCAAGGATTGCGAAACCGATTAGTAGCAAAATTAAAAAATAAAGGAATTACAGATGAAAAAGTATTGGATGCTATTTCAAAAATTCCGCGTCATTTGTTTTTGGATTCCGGTTTTTTGGATTTTGCTTATCAAGACAAAGCCTTTCCTATTGGAGCAAATCAAACAATTTCTCATCCGTTTACGGTAGCCTTTCAAACACAATTACTAGCAGTAAAACCAAAAGATAAAATATTAGAAATAGGTACTGGTTCGGGTTATCAAACGGCAGTTTTAGTGGCTTTAAAAGCCGAAGTTTACAGTATAGAAAGACAAAGTGAATTGTTTTATAAAATAAAAAAGGAATTACCGAGATTAGGTTATGTTGCTAAAAAACTCATTTTAGGAGATGGTTATTTAGGGTATAAAGAACAAGCACCTTATGATGGTATTATTGTAACGGCAGGAGCTCCTTTTGTGCCAAAAACACTTTTAGCACAATTAAAAATTGGTGGAAAGTTAGTGATACCTGTTGGCGAAAAAACACAAGTAATGACTTTGTTTACAAGAGTTAGTGAAAAGGAATTTAAGAAGAAAGAATTTTCTACTTTTTCATTTGTTCCGTTTTTAAAAGATGTGGAAAAATAATTTTTTCTAACAATTAATAAATTATTCCGCAAAAGCGAATTATATTTGCCTAATAAAATTAAAAATCATGAAGAAAATAGCTTTGTTATTAAGTATTGTATTAATAGCGATTTCTTGTAAACAAGAAAAAAAAGAAACCATTGTTGCCGAAATTACCGGTGTGCCGGACGGAAGAATGGTTATTTTAAAAAAACAAGTAGATGGTAAAATTGTAAATATCGACACAACAAAAGTGGTAAACGGTAAATTTGGTTTTGCTTTTAAGCCGGAAGAACCTATGATTGTTGGGATTTTTATTGATAGCATCCGTCAAGGTATTTTTCCTTTGATAGATCCTAA
>JALSLI010000128.1 GCA_026988395.1 Flavobacteriaceae bacterium
TAGCCATATCATTACCTATTACCTGAGCACAAACCATTGTTAAAGCTTCTGCTTGTGTAGGATTCACTTTTCCGGGCATAATAGAAGATCCGGGTTCGTTTGCCGGAAGAATTAACTCACCAATACCACTTCTTGGTCCGGAAGCCAACATTCTGATATCATGAGCAATTTTATTTAAAGAAATTGCCAATTGTTTCAATGCTGCGTGCGACTCTACTATGGCATCGTGAGCTGCTAATGCCTCAAATTTATTTTTAGCAGTTACAAACGGAAAACCGGTAAAATCAGCTATATATTTAGCTACTAACACATCGTAACCTTTTGGTGTATTTAGACCTGTACCTACAGCCGTTCCGCCTAATGCTAGTTCGGATAAATGTTTTAGCGAATGTTTTAAAACCGCCAAACCATGATCTAATTGTGAAACATATCCTGAAAATTCTTGACCAACAGTTAAAGGAGTTGCATCCATTAAATGTGTTCTACCAATTTTCACCACATTTTTAAATTCTTTTGCTTTTTTATCTAAGGCGTCACGTAATTTCTGAATATTAGGAATCGTAATTTCTACAATCGCTTTATATGTAGCAATATGCATTGCCGTAGGAAAAGTATCATTAGAAGATTGCGATTTATTTACATCATCATTTGGTTGAATAATTTTTTCATCTACACCTATTTTTCTTCCGGCAAGTTCTTGAGCTCGATTTGCGATTACCTCATTTACATTCATATTGCTTTGCGTACCGGAACCCGTTTGCCAAATTACCAATGGAAATTGATCATCTAATTTACCTGCTAAAATCTCATCTGCAACCTGTGCTATTAAATCGCGTTTTTCCTTTGGTAGTACACCTAACTCATTATTTGCATATGCTGCTGCTTTTTTTAATGTTGCAAAAGCGTGAATTATTTCTTTTGGCATCGATGCTTCGGGACCGATTTTAAAATTATTTCTGGAACGTTCAGTTTGTGCTCCCCAATATTTATCAGCCGGAACTTTAACCGTTCCCATTGTATCTTTTTCAATTCTATATTCCATTTTAATTGTGTTTTAGATTTACTACAAATTTACAAAAATAGCACGATTTATATAAAGGAAATAACCATTATTTTTTTTATAAAAAAAACACAACTAATGTTGTTAAATTAAAAAATAGTTTTATTTTTGCTGTATCAAATAAAGAAATAATTATGGAATTCGATCAGTTTTTAGGTTTTTTAGTGTTTATGTCCATTTTCACATTAGGATTTTGGTTAATGATTTTTGTGTTAACATATGTTGTGCCTATCTGGGTTATTGGCGGTATTAAAGAAATGTTTGCCGACAAAAAAAAAGCTAAAAAGAGTAAAAATTAGATTTTACACTTTATAAAAAATAAATCCTGCTATTTAATAGTAGGATTTTTTTATTTAACCTTAAATTTAAAAATAGTTTTAAGTAAATTTGCCTTTAAACAACACAACAATGAATTTAACACCATTAACTGCAATATCTCCAATAGACGGAAGGTATCGCTCAAAAGTTGAAGACTTAGCCAATTATTTTTCGGAAGAAGCTTTAATGCGTTACCGCATAAAAGTGGAAATTGAATATTTTATTGCTTTATGCGAAATTCCATTAGAGCAATTAAAAGATTTTGAAGCTTCTTATTTTGAAAAATTACGGAAAATCTACTTAAATTTTTCTACTGAGGAAGCACTTAAAATTAAAGAAATAGAAAAAATAACCAATCACGATGTTAAAGCCGTAGAATATTTTATTAAAGAAAAATTTGATGCTCTGGGATTGGAAAAGTTTAAGGAATTTATTCATTTCGGTTTAACCTCGCAAGACATAAATAATACTGCAATTCCTCTTAGTTTAAACGATGCTTTTGATGCTGTTTATTACAAAGAATTAGCTAATCTCATTAAAAAATTAAAAGAATTAGCAACCGAATGGAAAGATGTTTCTATGCTTGCCAGAACACACGGACAGCCTGCTTCACCTACTAGATTAGGTAAAGAAATATCTGTTTTTACAGAACGCATCGAACAACAAATAAATTTATTACAAAATATCCCATACGCTGCTAAATTTGGTGGAGCAACCGGTAATTTTAATGCACATCACCTTGCTTATCCGCTAATTAACTGGAAAAATTTTGGGAAACATTTTATCGAAAAAGTTTTAGGTTTACACCACTCTTTTCCAACAACGCAAATTGAACATTATGACCATATAGCAGCTCAATTTGATGCTTTAAAACGAATTAATACTATTTTAATTGATTTTAATCGAGATATTTGGACGTATATTTCAATGAATTATTTCGGTCAAAAAATTAAAAAAGGTGAAATCGGTTCATCGGCAATGCCACATAAAGTAAATCCGATTGATTTTGAAAATTCGGAAGGAAATCTAGGTATTGCAAATGCTTTTTTTGAACACCTTTCAGCTAAATTACCCATATCCAGATTACAACGTGATTTAACTGATTCGACTGTTTTACGAAACATCGGTGTACCAATTGCACATACTATTATCGCTTTTAAATCGACTTTAAAAGGATTAAATAAACTCATTTTAAACGAAAATGCAATTGCAAGAGATTTAGACGATAATTGGGCGGTTGTAGCCGAAGCCATTCAAACTGTATTACGTAGAGAAGCCTATCCAAAACCTTATGAAGCTTTAAAAGAACTCACTAGAAAAAACACCAAAATAACCAAAGAATCAATAAAAGAATTTATTAAAAATTTAGCTGTTTCAGATAATATTAAAGACGAACTATTAAAAATTACGCCTAATAATTATACCGGAATTTAATGTTTGTAATTAAAGAAATAAAAGCCGAACAAACCTATCCGTTACGTCTAAAAGTTTTAAAAAAAAACGACAAATACCAATACAAATACCAAGGTGATTTTGATAAATCAACCAAACATCTCGGTATTTATAATAAAGATGTCCTTATCGGAATTGTTACCATAATACCAAACGAACATCCTAAATTACCAAAAAACGCTATTCAATTAAGAGGAATGGCAGTTTTACCGGAATACCAAAAAAATGGAATTGGAAAACTTCTTATAGAGGAAGTAGAAAAAAGATATTCTAGTAAATCTATAATTTGGTGTAACGCAAGAGATTATGCAGTCGGTTTTTATAAGTCTTTAAAATTTACTATATTTGGAGAAAAGTTTTATATAAAAAATGTCTGTGATCATTTTGTTATGTATAAACGTTTAAACCAACTATGATAAAAAAAACACTATTTTTTCTATTAATTTTAGTCTTATTTAGTTTTAAGAGTGATACGGTAATAACACCCGAAATTTTAATCGGTAAATCTTCTGCAATACAGCCTTTACTAAAAGGAGAGCGAATAAAATTACAAACGGAAGTTTATGATGCACTCCAAAAAATGATAAAAGCTGCAAAAAAAGATGGCGTTCACATTATGTTGGTTTCAGGATATCGCAGTTTTAATCATCAAAAACGAATATGGAATCGTAAATTTGACAAATATCGTAAACAAGGTTATTCAGTTAAAAAATGCATTGAAAAAATTACCAATTATACGGCAATACCGGGAACTTCAAGACATCATTGGGGAACAGATATAGATTTATCAGACAAATATGCAAACGGATTAAACAACAACAAAAGAGAAAAATTTAACCAATGGATGACTAAAAATGCTAAAAAATTCGGGTTTTATCTTGTTTATACCAATGACAAACATCGCACAGGTTATAAATACGAATCTTGGCATTTTACCTATAAAAAATTAGCAAAACCTCTTTTAGAAGAATACCTGAAAACCGATGTATTTGATTTAATCAAGCAACAAGGTATCAAAGGAAGCTACACTTTTACAGAAGCGTTTTTTAAAGATTACGTAAAAAATTATGTGCTTGGTATTAATCCGGAATTATTAAAAAACTAAATAATATCTTCTTTAGCCAATCGGCAAATACACCTTTTGCCTTAATTCGTTATATTCTGTTTTTAAATCACTTAAATATGTTATCCCACCGCCGGATTTATAGTAAAATCCGTCGTTTTCCTTTTCAATAAAGCGAATTAAGACAGCAGAGTCCACATTTCTTCCATCAAAAACACCAAAAACACCGGTATAAAAATCACGATTGTAATTTTCTGTTTTTTTAATAATCTCCACTGTTTTCTGTTTTGGAGCTCCTGTTACCGAACCTGCAGGTAATAATTTAAGCAAAATATCCCCAAAATGGGATTGCCAGTTTTTTGGTAATTTCCCTGAAATTTCGGAACTCATTTGTAAGATTGCACCATTTTGAGTTTCAATTTTATCCAAATACTTAAATTTTTCTACTTTAATGTCTGTTGCAACAAGAGCCAAATCATTTCGTAAAAGATCAACAATTGTATTGTGTTCTCTGGACTCTTTTTTATCGTTTAATAATTTATTTGCTGCATCTTTTATCGTTGCATCTATCGTTCCTTTCATAGGAAAAGTACGAATGGTATTATTTTCTATTTTGATAAAAGTTTCGGGCGAAAAACAAACAAATTTATCTTTATAAAGTAATTTATATTTTGCCTTTGTCTTTGTAAAAATTGCTTGTAAAGTTACTTTTGGATCTCTAAATTTAATTTTATTCTTGCAAGTTAAATTTAGCAAATAAGTATTTCCTTTTTGCAGTTCTTTTTTAACGTCGTTAAATTTTTTGGCATAGGTTTTTGGTTTTGGCAACGTAGTTTCAAAGTTAAAATCGACATTGGTAAAATTGTTTTCCGGAGTGGTATTATCTTCCGCGAAAGCGTAAAAAACAGCATTTTCTTTTAATGAATCCAATTTTATGACTTGTGGATTTTTTAAATTGAAATCTGCTATAAAAAGAAACGGAATGCCATTTTTTGTATAGTCATTTACGGTGTTTTTAAACTTCTCTTTATGCATTAAAAATAAAGTTTTTCATGATTTTTTCGCCCATTGGCGTTAAAAAAGATTCTACGTGATATTGTGTGCCAAAAATTGGTAATTTTTTATGTTCTATGCTCATTATTACTTGGTCTTTATTCCACGCTGTTATCTGTATATTCCGGTTGTTGTTTACTTGCTTAACAGCCCACGAATGATACAATCCAACACGAATTTCATTTGAAATATTTCGATATAATAACGATTTATCATCAACAATTATTTGCTCGGAAACGCCATGTTTTACCTCTGCCAAATTATACATTTTTAATCCGAAAAATTCACTTAACATTTGGTGACCTAAACAAATACCAAAAATAGGTTTTTTACGGTAAAATTGTTCGATTAAAGCGTTGGTTTTAGGGTAATCTGTTGGAAGTCCCGGTCCCGGAGATAAAATAATTTTATCAAATTCGGTTATCTTTTTTAAGTCAATTTTTTGATAATTTATAACCTGTACATCTACATTTTTAAACTTTCTTAAAAGTTCAATAATGTTGTATGTAAACGAGTCATTATGATTGATTAGTACTATTTTCAATGTTTCTGTTTTAAAACGCGACCTTTTATTTTTAGAACTTTTACAGGCGTTTTTGCATTTGAAGTGACTGTTACTGTTCGTGAAATTTTTCCTTTTTTAAGTACGTTGTAAATAATTTCAATCTCACCGGTTTCGTTTGGCATTATCGGTTTTTTAGGATAGTCTAAAACCACACAACCACAGCTTCCTTTTACTTTTTCGATAATTAAGGGTGCATTTCCGGTATTTTTAAATTTAAATACACGTCTTGCGTTATCTTTTGAACTAATTTTACCGTAATTAATGACTTTGCTATCAAAAGTAATTTCAGGTTTGGCATCTTGTGCGTATGCTATAAAAGTAAAGAAAGCCAATAAAATAAATGATTTAAATTTCATAAAACGTTTTTTAAATTTATAAAAAAACCTCAAAGCAATGCTTTAAGGTTTGTAACGTAAATACTGCTTTTTTTATTGAGCAGACATTAAACTTTTTGGTTTTTCAACAGCTGCTTTGGTGTCTGCTTTTAAAACTTTTCCTTTAATACGGATTACTTTTGTTGGCTCAGATGCATTAGAATATAAGGTAATTGATTTTGAAAATGCACCTACTCTATTTGTTGCATATTTAACGCCAATCACAGCAGATTCTCCGGGCATAATTGGTTTTTTAGGCCAAGTTGGTACGGTACAACCGCAACTTCCTTTTGCTCTGGAAATGATAATTGGCGACTTACCAATATTTTTAAATTTAAATTCGCGTTTACCATCTGCGTTTTGTTGGATAGTTCCGTAATCAACTAATTCACTTTCAAACTGAAAGACTCCTGCATTTGGATCTGCTTTAATCGTAAAATCATTCGCTTTTTTAACAGCTTTGGCTTTAGTTTGTGCGTTAATACTTAGTGTAATAACTCCGATAAATAATAATGTGAAAAATTTTTTCATTGTTTTTAATTTTAAAATGTAAAGTTAGTATAATTTTTTAAATAACAAAATATAAATTAATTGTAAATTTGCACTCAATATTATTAAAACAAAAAGCATACCAAAATGAGTATTCCAACAAAATATAACCCAAAAAATGTAGAAGATAAGTGGTATAATTACTGGTTAGAAAATAGCTATTTTAATTCCACTCCTGATGAGCGTGAGTCTTATACCATTGTTATTCCTCCACCTAACGTAACCGGCGTATTACATATGGGACATATGCTAAATAATACCATTCAAGATGTTTTAATTCGTCGTGCCAGAATGTTGGGATACAATGCTTGTTGGGTGCCGGGAACCGATCATGCTTCTATAGCTACCGAAGCTAAAGTTGTTGCAAAATTAAAGGAAGAAGGTATTAATAAAGAAGATTTAACCAGAGATGAATTTTTAAAACACGCTTGGGATTGGACACACAAACACGGCGGAATCATTTTAGAACAACTAAAAAAACTTGGTGCTTCTTGTGATTGGAAGCGTACTAAATTTACCTTAGACGATGATATGTCTAAACAAGTAATTAAAGTTTTTGTTGACCTATATAATAAAGGACAAATATATAAAGGTTACCGAATGGTAAATTGGGATCCGCAAGCAAAAACCACTCTGTCTGATGAAGAAGTAATTTATGAAGAAAAACAAGGTAATTTATACTATATTAATTATAAAATTGAAGGCGAAGATAATTACATACAAATAGCGACTACCAGACCGGAAACTATTTTAGGTGATTCTGCAATTTGTATTAATCCTAATGACGAACGTTACCAACACCTAAAAGGCAAAAAAGCGATTGTCCCTATTGCAAATCGCGTAATCCCAATTATTGAAGATGAATATGTAGATATGGAATTTGGTACAGGAAGTTTAAAAATTACTCCTGCACATGATCCAAACGATAAAATTATTGGCGAAAAACACCAGTTAGAAGTGATTGATATATTTAATGATGATGCTACATTAAATGAATTCGGTTTACATTATAAAGGTAAAGACCGTTTTACTGTTAGAAAAGAGATTGCCAAAGAATTAGAAGAAATTGGTGCTTTGGTTAAAACTGAAAAACACCTCCATAAAGTAGGAACATCCGAAAGAACAAAAGCGGTTATCGAACCTAAAATATCAGAACAATGGTTTTTAAAAATGGAAGGGTTAGTAAAACCTGCAAGAAAAGCAGTTTTAGAAACTAAAGAAATTGAGTTGATTCCAAATAAATTTGAAAGTACGTATAAACATTGGATTGATAACATTAGAGATTGGAATATTTCAAGACAATTATTTTGGGGGCATCAAATTCCGGCTTATTATTACGGTGAAGGACAAAATGATTTTGTTGTAGCCGAATCAATTGATGAAGCATTAGAACTTGCCAAAACAAAAACCGGAAACCAAAATTTAACAAAAAAAGATTTACGACAAGAAAGTGATGTTTTAGACACTTGGTTTTCTTCTTGGTTGTGGCCTATTTCGGTTTTTAACGGTATAACAGAACCTGAAAATAAAGAAATCAACTACTACTATCCTACAAAAGATTTGGTTACTGCTCCTGAAATTTTATTCTTTTGGGTTGCACGTATGATCATTGCAGGGTATGAATATCGAAATGAAAAACCTTTTGAAAAAGTTTACTTAACCGGAATTGTACGTGATAAACAACGTAGAAAAATGTCTAAATCACTTGGTAATTCTCCTGATCCGTTAGATTTAATAGCCGATTTTGGTGCAGATGCCGTTCGTATTGGGATGCTGTTCTCCTCTCCTGCCGGAAATGACTTAATGTTTGATGAGCAACTTATCGTTCAAGGAAGAAATTTTGCCAATAAAATATGGAACGGATTTCGATTAATTAAATCTTGGGATGTATCCGATACCGCAAAACAACCTCAACAAGCAAAAATTGCTATTGATTGGTATCAAAATAAATTTCAGGAAGTATTGCACTTTGTAAATGATCAATTTACAAAATATCGTTTGTCAGATGCTTTAAATGCTATCTACAAATTAATTTGGAATGATTTTTCATCTTGGTATTTAGAAATGGTAAAACCGGAATACGGCAAACCAATGGATGCAGAAACGTATAAACAAACCATTAAATTTTTAGAAAATAATTTAAAAATTTTACATCCGTTTATGCCATTTTTAACCGAAGAAATATGGCAACATATAGAAAAACGGACTCCAAACGAGGCTTTAATTATAGCTGCATATCCTAAAGAAAAAGAATTCAATCAAAATCTATTGAACGATTTTACTTATTTTGCTGATGTTGTTACAGCAATTAGAAACCTCCGTAAGGAAAAAAACATCTCGTTTAAAGAAAAATTAGATCTTTATCTTTTGGAAAATGAAAGTGTCAATTCTAATTTTAACGATGCCATTTCTCATTTATGTAATGTAAATAAAATTGAGAATACAAGCGATAAAATTGCACAATCGCTGAGTTTTAGAGTAAAATCTAACGAATATTTTATTCCTTTTCACGAAACTATCGATGTAGCAAAAGAAAAAGCCAAATTAGAAGAAGAATTAAAATACACAAAAGGCTTTTTAACTTCGGTTCAGAAAAAACTTTCTAACGAACGATTTGTAAATAATGCACCTGAAAAAGTCATCTTAAATGAACGTAAAAAAGAAAATGATGCCATCGAAAAAATAAAAATGTTAGAAGAAGCTTTGACTAATCTTTAATTGCTAATTGAGTTTTATTAAAAATATTCGCAGATTTTTATGATATTAATGAAAATCTACGTTTTTACAATTTTTGGCAAAATACACCTGAAATCACAAATAACTAATTATCAGCAATTTATAAAAATAATGAAAAATTTTAAGCCTCAAATCTACCTACCACTGGGTATTTTTTAATTGAATTTATCGTTTTATATTTGTAGTGTAAGTTATTTGAGGGGATAACTAACAACCAAGATTGTGTACTAATCTGACTTTAGATTTTTTGAGGGGATTTTCTTCTGTTGATTAGTGCTAAAATTCCATTAGAAAAAAGTTACTCGAATTCGAGTAGCTTTTTTCTTTTTAACAACAGCTTCTAAGTAAATATAATAAGAATAAAAATTGAAAATATTAAATGTTTTACTTCGCTTCTTTAGCTCTCTTTGCTCGGAATAATACTTTTATGCGTTTACTTTTATGTTATAGATCACTGTTTTCCATTCCGAACATAATGAGAAATCTCTTTCTACAATAGATTAATGCACTAAAAAATTTATTTTACGCAAACTTTTGTCATATAATAACAAATCAAAGAAAATGGCTTCTTGATAGAAATCTGCGTTTCCACGATTTTTGGCAAAACATACCTAAAATCACAAATAACTAATTATCAGTAATTTATAAAAATAATGAAAGATTTTAAGCCTCAAATCTACCTACCACTGGGTATTTTTTAATTGGATTTATCGCTTTATATTTGTAGTGTAAGTTATTTGAGGGGATAACTAACAACCAAGATTGTGTACTAATCTGACTTTAGATTTTTTGAGGGGATTTTCTTCTGTTGATTAGTGCTAAAATTTCATTAGAAAAAAGTTACTCAATTATGAGTAGCTTTTTTCTTTTTATAATCGCACCTATTTTACACAAATTTTATCACATAATAATAAATCAACGAAAACGGCTTCTTGATGAAAATCTGCGTTTTTACGATTTTTGACAAAACACACCTAAAATCACAAACAACTAATTATCAGTAATTTACAAAAATAATTGAAAATTTAAAGCCTCAAATCTACCTACCACTGGGTATTTTTTAATTGAATTTATCGTTTTATATTTGTAGTGTAAGTTATTTGAGGGGATAACTAACAACCAAGATTGTGTACTAATCTGACTTTAGATTTTTTGAGGGGATTTTCTTCTGTTGATTAGTGCTAAAATTCCATTAGAAAAAAGTTACTCGAATTCGAGTAGCTTTTTTCTTTTTAACAACAGCTTCTAAGTAAATATAATAAGAATAAAAATTGAAAATATTAAATGTTTTACTTCGCTTCTTTAGCTCTCTTTGCTCGGAATAATACTTTTATGCGTTTACTTTTATGTTATAGATCACTGTTTTCCATTCCGAACATAATGAGAAATCTCTTTCTACAATAGATTAATGCACTAAAAAATTTATTTTACGCAAACTTTTGTCATATAATAACAAATCAAAGAAAATGGCTTCTTGATAGAAATCTGCGTTTCCACGATTTTTGGCAAAACATACCTAAAATCACAAATAACTAATTATCAGTAATTTATAAAAATAATGAAAGATTTTAAGCCTCAAATCTACCTACCACTGGGTATTTTTTAATTGGATTTATCGCTTTATATTTGTAGTGTAAGTTATTTGAGGGGATAACTAACAACCAAGATTGTGTACTAATCTGACTTTAGATTTTTTGAGGGGATTTTCTTCTGTTGATTAGTGCTAAAATTTCATTAGAAAAAAGTTACTCATAATCGAGTAGCTTTTTTCTTTTTATAATCAAATCTATTTTACACAAAATTTTATCACATAATAACAAATCAACGAAAACAGCTTCTTGATGAAAATCTGCGTTTTTACGATTTTTAGCAAAATACAGTAAAAATCACAAATAACTAATTATCAGTAATTTATAAAAATAATGAAAGATTTTAAGCCTCAAATCTACCTACCACTGGGTATTTTTTAATTGAATTTATCGTTTTATTTTTGTAGTGTAAGTTATTTGAGGGAATAACGAAGGTATTACCAAACTAAAATTTGGATTTTTTGAGGGGATTTTCTAAATTTAACTATATGGTAATACCACGGAACATTAAGTTCCGGTAATAAAAGGCTACTTGTACAAGTAGCCTTTTTAATTTTAACAAAAAACGTAACGGTCAAAATACCTACTATCAGGTATTGTTTTGTATTGTTTTATTTCTTTTCTTTGCAGCGTAAAAAATTTTAATAATATAGAATGATTTTTGGTAATAATTAAAATCTTATGAACTTAATCAAGTAATTCCTTACTATATAATAGTTCTTGAGTGCCAAAATAAAGACTCAAATGGATAATTTGGGTTAAAATAGAAATAAAAAAGGCAACTTGAAAAGGTTATTTTTGAATTTTAAGAATTTTGTTTCCAAATTTATGAAATTCAAAATTTTTAATCTTTTTAAAGTTAAAATATTCACAATCAATTGATTATCAATTTATTGTAAAATTGTTATTGTCAAAAACATAGCGTGTACGCTATGTTTTTTTTAAAAAAAAGGCCTTAAAAATACCTGGTGGTAGGTATTTTTTGGTGTGTTTTTATGGCCTATGTTTGTAACAACAATAACCATAAAAATTTTACACCATGAACAAAAAATTAAACATTTCCGCAATTATTATTTTAGTAGCAACTTTTTTATTTACTGTAAGTTGTACACAAGAAAATGATCTAACCGAACAAACTACTTTTGAAAGAACATTTAACATTAAAAGCCTAGACAAAACTAATAAATTAGATCTAACAAATTACCAAATTAATTCAAGTACATCTACAATTGATTTTGTAAACGAACAAATTAATTTAGAAATTCCGGTTCCTTTAAATGACTTTCAATTTACAAAAGCATACAATATTTCTACTGATGATCAACCGGCAATTTTAGTAGTAATTAACAGAAACAGCACAAAATCTGTTGAAAATTTACCGGTAAAATACTTAATTGACACCAATATTTCTTTTAATGAAGTAAATTTAGACCAAAATTTATTAGATAAAAACACAAATTTGAATATCTTTGTAATGAATACAACAAGAGTATTTAGTGATGATGATGCCGTTTTATCTTGTTTTGCAGAAAATAATCAAAATAACTCTTTAGTTTCTTGCGTACAAAACAGTACTAATAAAAATGATTCTGCTGATGGACCTGATGAAACTGAGATTGGAG
>JALSLI010000129.1 GCA_026988395.1 Flavobacteriaceae bacterium
CTCATCGTTACCACCGGTCATATTGTTTTTACCTCTTGCACGACCTATTGCATCAATTTCATCTATAAAAATAATGCTAGGTGATTTTTGTTTTGCTTGTTTAAATAAATCTCTAACTCTAGAGGCACCAACACCAACAAACATTTCGACAAAATCGGAACCTGATAGCGAGAAAAATGGCACATTTGCTTCACCGGCAACAGCTTTAGCAAGTAAGGTTTTACCTGTTCCGGGAGGTCCAACCAATAAGGCTCCTTTTGGTATCTTACCACCTAGTTTTGTGTATTTATCAGGTTTTTTCAAGAAATCAACAATTTCTTGTACTTCTTCTTTTGCACCTTCTAATCCGGCAACATCTTTAAAGGTTATTTTTGTTTTGTTATCCTTTTGGTCAAATAATTTTGCTTTGGATTTTCCGATAGAAAATATTTGTCCGGGTCCACCTCCGGAGCCACCCATTCCTCCGGACATTTTACGCATAAAGAATAACCATATTCCGATTAATAAAATAAATGGTAAAAAACTCATTAACAATTCAGCAAATGAATTATCGTAAATTTCATTATCGGTTTCAAAATCTAAATTGTACTTTTTTTTGGCATTGGTTAAGTAATTTTCAAAATTTTGAAAATCACCATAAGTAAAGGTGAAATCCGGCATTTTTTCGGTTGTAGGTAAAAAGCCTTTTTTCTTTACAAATTTTTTATATTCTTCTTTTTGTTTTGCTTCATCTTTTAAAAATACTTGAGCAACGCCCAAATTTTTAACGGCAACGATTTTTTTAACATCGTTTTGAGGAAGCATTTCTTTAAATTTTGAATAGCTCATTTTCTCATTAGCACTTCCTTGTTTGCCAATGAGCATATATAAAAATAAACCTGCAAAAATTGCGAAGTAAATCCAAGAATAATTGAATTTAACTTCCTTAATAGGCGGTTTTTTTTTGTTCAATTTTTTATTATCACTCATATCTTTTAGTCTTTATTAATAAGTACTTTTGATATTTGTCACTTTGGCGTCTCCCCAAAGTCCTTCAATATCATAAAATTCTCTAATTGGTTTTTGAAAAATATGTACAACCACATCTACATAATCCATTAAAATCCATTCGGCATTTTCTTCGCCTTCTACATGCCAAGGTTTTTCTTGGGCATTTTTACCGACACTTTTTTGAATGGATCCTGAAATTGCACTTACTTGTGTGTTTGAAGTTCCGTCGCATATCACAAAATAATCACAAACTGTATTTTCAATTTCACGTAAATCCAAGATGGTTATATTTTCACCTTTTACGTTTTCTATTCCGTTAATTATTTCTGAAATTAATTGGTCTTTACTTACTTTTTTTTCTGTCATAAATTCATTTTGCTAATAACTGCAAATGTATTAATTTTATCCCTTATAAATAGAATATATTTAATGAAAATTATCAAACTTAATGCCATAGATTCGACGAATGATTTTTTAAAAGAATTGGCCCATAAAATGCAACTTAGAAATGGTATTGTGATTAAAGCCGATTATCAGACTAAAGGTCGCGGTCAATTGCATAATTCTTGGCATTCGGATAGAGGTAAAAATTTGTTATTTAGTGTTTTATATGATTTTAAGGATTTAAAAATTAGTAATCGTTTTTACTTAAATAAGATTGTTTCTATTGCGGTTTCTTCAGTTTTAAAACGATATATACCAAATGTTAAAATAAAATGGCCAAATGACATTATGTCATTTAATAAAAAAATTGCCGGAATTTTAATTGAAAACGTATTTAACGGTAATAACATTCAAAAATCCATAATTGGAGTTGGTGTTAATATAAATCAGATTTCTTTTGTTAATTTACCGAAAGCGACTTCTTTAAAAATAGTGTTAAAAAAAGATTTAGATATTGATTTTATCCTTTCGGAAATATTGGAGGTTTTAGAGAAACAAATTTTTTTGTTAAACGCAGGAAAATTTACCGAGATTGATACCATTTATTTTAAGAATTTATATCGTTATCAAAAACCAAGTATGTATTATAATAATACAAAAGGTTTTTTTATGGCGAAAATCATACACGTAGAGAAAAACGGTATGTTAAAAATGGAATTGGAGGATGAATCAATCGCTATTTTCGATTTAAAAGAAATACAATTTTTATAGATATAAAAATTTATCGAATTGAATTTGTTTAATATAAAATTATAATTTTTCGATATTTTCGTTTAATGTGTTTATGAATTTCTGCAATGGTTTTTTTACCATCATACTTATCATTGGATTAAATTTACCTTCAAATTCAAAATTTGCCTTTGCCTTTCCGTTGTTTTCCAAAATATTAGCTGTTAGAGTAAAAGGAAACTGATCGCTTGCTGATGCTAAAACAATTTTTGAAAAAGGATTTTTTTCTTGTAGTTTTAACTTGATTGTCGGCATCCCTTTTAATGCAAATAAAAAGCCGTTTTCGGTTAATTCAAATTTATCGGTATTTTCAGGCATTAATTTAGAGAAATTGTTAAAATCTGATAAAAATTGATACAATTCTTCTTGTGATTTATTGACATTTATTTGAGGTGTACTTAAATTCATTTTAGTTGTTTTTTGAGCTTGCAAATATACAAAATAAAACGAATCTAAGATATTAAAGTTTAATCGCAAAAATTCATGAAATTAGCTTTGTTTAGCTGTAAAATTCTTTACTTAGTTCTTTGTTTTTCATTAATGTATACAGTAAAAATAGAAATTGTGGTGAATTTTGTGGGTTAAGGTGATTTAAGGTTGTAAATAGTTCCGGCAACGGTATTTGCCAAAAAAAATATAAAATCAACATTATGTAACGTGTTTTAATCGACAAACACAGTAGTAGAGATGAATTTTACATTTTAATAACCAATAGAAATGTGTTCTAACTTTTCTTTATCGATTATTTTAATTTTTTTACCCTTAACCTCAATAATGCCGTCTTTTTTGAAACCGGAAAGTATCCGTATGCTGGATTCTGTGGCAGTACCAATGGAATTGGCTATTTCTTCACGGCTAAGTTTAATGTTTAAAAAACCGTCTTGATCTACACCAAAGGTTTTTAGAAAAAATAAAAGCGAATCTGCCAAACGCTCTTTTACCGTTTTTTGTGCCAGGTTGGCAATGGATAAATTAGCATTATCTAAATCTGCACAAATGGATCTTGTAATATCGTAAGTAAAATCTTTATTTTCCGAAAAACTTTTGTTAATAATAGATTTTGGTATAAAACACGCTTCCATATCTTCTAGGGCAGTTACGGTTAGATGTGCGGAAGTATCACTAATAATAGATCGATGTCCAATCATTTCTCCTTTTTGAATAAAACGAACAATTTGTTCGTTGCCATTTGGAGCTAACTTGGTAACTTTGCATTTTCCGTTTCTAAGACAAAAAATACCTTTTAACTTTGTGCCTTCCTCAAAAATAGTATCTCCCTTTTTAAAAGAAAGCGTCTTTTTTTGGTCTGTTATTTGTCGTAACTCGTCAGTACCCAGTTTATTTAAAGAGTTGAGTTCTTTAACAATACAATTGTTGCAGTCCGGCATTTTTTTAGTTTATTAGTGAATAACAAAATTAACAAAAAAATGACAAAAATCATCTTTTTTTGAGTGATTTTTAGTCTAATTTTGCAAATATTATGGCAGATAAAAAAACTTGTTATCATTGTGGTTTAGATTGTGATAGAGAACACATCGTTTTTAACGATAAAGATTTTTGTTGTAACGGTTGTAAAACAGTCTATGAAATTTTAAATCAAAATGAATTAGGTTGTTATTATGATTTTGAACAATCTCCGGGAACGATACCAAAAGATATTCAAGGAAAATATGATTATTTAGAGAATACGGAAATAGCCGAAAAAATAATCGAATTTAATGATGGCATTACCTCGGTGGTTAATTTTTATGTGCCAAGTATGCATTGTAGTTCGTGTATTTGGGTGTTGGAGAATTTGAATAAATTAAATTCGGGAGTTGTACAATCGGTAGTTAATTTTCCTAAAAAAGAGATTAGAATCACCTATAAAAACGATAAAATTTCATTAAAAGATGTGGTTGAATTAATTACCTCTATTGGTTACGAACCATATATTAGTTTAGAAGATGCAGAAACCGGAAAACACAAGCACGATAAGAAATTAATTTATCAAGTTGCAGTTGCCGGTTTTGCTTTTGGTAATGTGATGTTGCTTTCATTTCCGGAATATTTTCAGGAAAGTGGATTTTGGCTGGATAAGTATAAAAGTTTGTTTCGATATTTAATGCTTACTTTTTCAATTCCTGTGGTAGTTTATTCGGCACAAGATTATTTTATTTCGGCATATAAAGGTTTAAAAAATGGAATTTTAAATATCGATGTGCCAATTGCATTAGGTATTTCGGTTTTGTTTATTCGTTCTACTATTGAGGTTGTTTTTGATTTGGGTCAAGGTTTCTTCGATAGCTTAACAGGTTTGGTTTTCTTTTTACTTTTAGGAAAAATATTTCAAAAAAGCACCTATAATTATTTGTCTTTTGAACGCGATTATAAATCGTATTTTCCTATTGCTGTTACAAAATTAAATAGCGATGGATCGGAAGAAAGTATCGAAGTTTCCAAAATTAAAAAAGGAGAACGCTTGTTAATTAGAAACGAAGAATTAATTCCCGTAGATAGTATTTTAATCAAAGGAGATGCCAACATTGATTATAGTTTTGTTACAGGAGAATCGATTCCGGTAACGAAAAAATCCGGTGACAAATTATTTGCCGGAGGAAAACAAATGTCAGGTGCTATTGAAATTGATGTATTACAATCTGTTGAGCAAAGTTATCTTACGCAATTATGGAGCAATGTGGCGTTTAAAGAAATTAAGGATTTTACCATTAAAAATTTAACTGATAAAATAAGTAAATATTTCACAATCATTATTTTATCTGTAGCAGTGATTGCGGCAATTGTTTGGTGGTTTTTAGATAAATCGATGGTTTTTAATATTTTCACGGCAGTCTTAATAATTGCTTGTCCGTGTTCTTTGGCTTTATCTGCACCGTTTGCATTTGGAAATGTGTTACGTATTTACGGCAGAAAAAAATTCTATTTAAAAAATGCAAATGGCATTGAGCAAATGGCAAAAATCAATACGATAATTTTTGATAAAACCGGAACGATAACAACAAATAAAGATGCCGAAATAGTGTATCAAGGAGAGAAATTATCTGATGTAGAGAAAAATGCTATAAAGAATATTATTCGTTTTTCAAATCATCCGTTAAACAGAATGTTATATGCTTTTTTACCGGATAAAAAAGAAATAGAAATTATTGATTTTAAAGAATATTCAGGTAAAGGAATTATTGCAAAAATTGGAGATTTGGAGTATAAATTAGGATCGTGTAGTTTTGTGAATTGTACGGATAAAACAAAAACGGAAACCAATATTTATGTAGCGATTAATGGTAAAATAAAAGGAAGATTTGTTTTTAAAAATGCGTATAGAAAAGGTTTGTCTGCTGTTTTTAATACGTTAAAAAATAAATATAAATTGGTTATTCTGTCCGGAGACAATGATGGAGAAAAAGCACGATTAGAACAAATTGTACCAAATGGAACCGAAATGGTTTTTAATCAAAAACCGGAAGATAAATTAAATTACATTAAAAAATTACAAGATAAAGGAGCAAAAGTAATGATGATTGGTGATGGATTAAATGATGCAGGAGCTTTGGCTCAGAGTGATTTTGGTATTGCAGTATCCGAAGATACAAATGTGTTTTCTCCGGCTTGTGATGCAATTTTAGATGCACGTGAATTTAATAAACTACCAACCTTTTTAAATTGGAGTAATCAAACAATTAAAATAATAAAAATGAGTTTTGTGTTTTCATTACTCTATAATATAATAGGAATGTATTTTGCTTTAACCGGACAATTATCGCCTATTGTAGCAGCAATATTAATGCCTTTAAGTTCAATTACCATTGTGGTGTTTGTAACGGTTTTAACGAATTGGATTTCTATAAATAAAGATTAGTTCGTTATTGAACGAGTTTAAAAAACGGATTTAAGGTTTAATTTAGATAATACTTATTTTTCGGACTTTAATAATTTCTCCAAATAATGTTCTTTAACGCCAAATTCATTTTTAAGATTTTCAATTTTAGAATGAATTTGATTGGTGTCTTTTTTCTTTTTGGTTTTTTTACCTACTAACATCACATTTTTTCTGGTGTGTTCGTTAGAAACAAATTCAAATATATTGGTTTGGTAGTTGTTTTCTTCTAAGTATAATGCACGTAAGGTATCAGTAAGCATTTCGTATTGTCTTTCTTTAAAAATACCAAATTTTAAAATCGGATTTTTGGGTTCTTCTCCTTTTAACTGTTGCCTGATTTGTTTATGACAACACGGAGCGGTAACAATTAATTTAGCATTAGCAGACATTCCTTTATATAAAGCATCATCGGTTGCAGTATCGCAAGCATGTAAAGCAATTAGAATATCAATTTTATTGTCGTTATAGTCTTCAATCGATTTAGACTCAAACTTTAAATCTGCATAATCGCATTTTTGAGCAATATCATTACAAAAATCTACTAGTTTTTTACGTAACTCAATTCCGGTAACGGTAACATCAAGTCCTTTTTTATTCTTTAAATAATCGTACAAAGCAAAAGTGAGATAACCTTTGCCCGACCCCATATCTACAATTTTAACCTGTTTGGGTAGTTCGGTTGTTTGGATTAGATTTTCAATAATTTCTAAGTATTTATTGATTTGACGGAATTTGTCCGCCATTTTTGGAATGATGTTTCCATTTTTATCACTAACACCTAAATGATGTAAGAAAGCACTTTTTTCAATGCGTTTTTCTTTTGGTTTGTTATTTGTCTCAGGTAATTTATTTTTAAAACTAGGATGTGTTTCTTTAATCGTTACTTTTTTCTTTTTGGAAATAAAAACCTGTACATCTTTTTCTAAGGTAAAAAGCGTTGCAAACCGAAAGGCAGTTAATAGCAAATCATTAAAAATTTCTTTTAATTTCTCAAATTCATAATTTTTAACTTGGTCGTTGGTTTTATAACGATAGGTTACTTGAAATAAAGATTGGTCTTTAATTTTAACCAAACGAACATAGACATTTTGCAATTCATTTTGCTTGCTTAAAGGTTTGCTTAATGTGATTTTAACAAAATCATCGCGTTTTAAACTTGCTTCTATTTCTTTGTAAAAAGGTGTTAAATCATTCATTTTGCAAAGGTAATTGTTTTTAATTAGATGTTAGAATGTGTTTGTAGATAAATCGTCGGTGTCGCTCAAAGCGACACCGACGATTATAATGCTTTATGATATAATTTAGGACAGCTAAAAAAATTACTGTTTTGATTATTTCTAAAACCCTTTCTTCTCAATCAAAGGTTCAATTTTGGGTTCTCTACCTAAAAATTCTTTGTATAATTCCATTCCGGTTTTTGTACCGCCGCTAGCAAGCATTTTACGATATTTTTTAGCCAGATCCTGATTAAAAATATCGCCTGTCTTTTTAAACTCGTTAAAGGTATCGGCATCTAAAACTTCAGACCATAAATATGCGTAATATCCGGCAGAATAACCACCGTCAAAAATATGAGCATAGTAAGTGCTTCGGTATCTAGGTAAGATTTCTTTGATTAATCCTATTTTAGCCATTGCATTTTTTTCAAAAGCATTTACATCTTTTTTTACGGTATCTTTTAAGGTGTGCCAATTCATATCCAAATAAGCTGCCGCCATATATTCGGTTGTTCTAAATCCTTCGTTAAAACTGTTGGCTTTGTTCATTTTTTTAATTAAAGCATCCGGAATTATTTCTCCTGTTTTATAATGTTTGGCGTACATCGCTAAAACTCTTGGTTCACTCATCCAGTTTTCCATTACCTGACTTGGGAATTCAACAAAATCCCTTGGTACGTTAGTGCCTGACATAGAGCCGTATTTTACATTAGAAAACAAACCATGTAAAGCGTGACCAAATTCATGAAATAGGGTTTGTGCCTGACTAAAAGATAGCAATGCAGGTGTGTCTTTTGTAGGTGCCGGAAAATTAAAATTGTTTGTAACTATTGGTGTTACAAAATGATCTACATTAGACTGATTTCTAAGTTCATTCATCCAAGCTCCTCCTCGTTTACTCTCACGTGCAAAGAAATCCATATAAATAACACCCAAGTGTTTACCATCTGCTTCCAAAACTTCATAAACCTGTTGATCTTTATGCCAAGTAGTAATATCTTTTTGCTCTTTAAAGGTTAAACCGAATAGTTTGTTAGCCAAAGCAAATACTCCTTTTTTAACATTATTGAACTCAAAATAAGGTTTGGTTTCATCTTCATTGAAATTGTAATTTTTAGCTCTAACTTTCTCTACATAATAACGCCAATCGCTCCCTCTAAAAGGATCATTAATACCGTCGTTTTGCATCTCTTTTGCCAATAAATCGCGTTCTTTTTTGGCCATTTTTAATGATGCAGGCCATAATTTATCCATAAGTTTATAAACGTTATCCGGATTTTCAGCCATATTATCCGATAACACATAATCAGCCCAAGTGTTAAAACCTAAAATTTTTGCTTTTTCAGCTCGTAACGAAGTCATTTCTTGTACAATATCTTTGTTGTCTTTATCGTTGTTGTTATTGCCTCGCATAGCGTAACCCCAAAAAATCTTTTCACGTAATTCTCTATTTGGAGAGCTTTGTAGAAACGGATTAATACTAGGTCTTTGTAAGGTAAACGACCAGCCGTTTTGATGTCCACGTTTTTTAGCTTCTTCGGCAGCCATTGCGACTAGACTTTCCGATAAATTTCCTAAATCTTCTTTTTTATTGGTGTAGATTTCAAAGCTATTGGTTTCGTCTAAAAGGTTTTCGCCAAATTTGGTAGATAATTCCGATAAGCGTTTGTTGATTTCTTTTAAGCGTTCTTTTTGTTTGCCTTCTACATTAACACCTGCACGAACGTAGCTTTTATAAGTTTCTTCTAAAAGTCGTTTTTCTTCAGCATCTAATTTTAAATTGTCCTTTTGCAGATAAACGGCTTTTACCTTTTTAAATAAATCGGAATTTAATTTAATAGCATCGCTATGAGCAGTGAGCTGTGGCATTATTTTTTTTCTGGTTTCTTTTAAAACATCATCAGTATTAGCTGCAGAAACTGCAAAAAATACGCTGGTTACTTTGTTTAAATCTTTTCCACTAGTTTCAAGAGCTTCAACCGTATTTTTAAAAGTAGGTTTCTCTTTGTTGTTAATAATTGCATCGATTTCTTTTTGATGTCTTTTAATAGCTTCTTGCATTGCAGGAAGATAATCTTCACTTTTTATTTTGTCAAAAGGAGGCGTTCCAAAAGGCGTTTCCCATTTTGCTAACAACGGATTTTCAACAATAGTTTGCATTTGTTTGGTGTCTTTTTTTGTTTGTTCGGTTTTACAAGAAAGTAAACTTATTCCGATAAGGAAAATAAAAAATATTTTTTTCATTCTAAGATTATTTTATGGCCTGCAAGATACATATTTTACTTATATTTGAAAGTATTAATTTTTTAAAACACGAAACAATGAACGCACACGAAATAGACTATAAAATTTATGGTGAAGAAATGCAATTTGTAGCGATTGAATTAGATCCGCAAGAAGCGGTAATAGCCGATCCGGAAGCTTTATGATGATGGAAGATGATATTGTTATGAACACAATGTTTGGTGATGGTTCAGGAAAAGATAAAGGACTTTTTGGGAAATTACTTTCTGCAGGAAAACGAATTTTAACCGGTGAAAGTTTGTTTATGACGGTTTTTCATAACAATGGCATTTTAAAAAGAAATGTTTCTTTTGCATCACCGTATCCCGGAAAAATCATTCCAATTGATTTAAGTGTCGTTGGAGGTAAATTTATCTGTCAGAAAGATGCTTTTTTATGTGCAGCAAAAGGCGTCTCCATTGGCATTGAATTTTCAAAAAAAATTGGTAGAGGTCTCTTTGGAGGCGAAGGATTTATTATGGAAAAACTAGAAGGCGATGGTTTGGCGTTTTTACATGCTGGAGGTACTGTGTATAAAAAGGAATTACAAGCAGGCGAAAAATTACGTGTAGATACAGGTTGTGTTGTTGGTTTCTCAAACTCCGTAGATTATGATATTGAATTTATTGGAGGCATAAAAAATACCGTTTTTGGAGGTGAAGGTCTTTATTTTGCTACACTTCGTGGTCCCGGAACTGTATTTGTACAATCTTTACCATTTAGTCGTTTGGCTGACCGTATTATAGCTGCAGCACCACGTATAGGAGGGAAAAGCAAAGGCGAAGGTAGTTTGCTTGGCGGTTTAGGTGATTTATTGGATGGTGATAATAGTTTTTAAAAACATTTTCTAATCAATAGGATAGTTTTATCTTTGCTCCCTTAAATTAGAATTCAAAGACAGTAAACGATGAAATACCTTCATAACGATATCGAAAAAAAGTGGCAAAAACACTGGGCGGAAAACCAAACTTTTAAAGCCGAAAACAATAGCGATAAACCTAAATTTTATGCTTTAGATATGTTTCCTTATCCAAGTGGAGCAGGTTTGCATGTTGGGCATCCGTTAGGATACATTGCATCCGATATTTATGCAAGATACAAACGCCATAAAGGCTTTAATGTTTTGCATCCGCAAGGTTATGATAGTTTTGGTTTACCTGCCGAGCAATACGCTATCCAAACAGGACAACATCCGGCAAAAACTACCGAAGAAAACATAAAAACATATCGCCGTCAGTTAGATAGAATCGGATTTTCATTTGATTGGAGTAGGGAAGTGCGTACTTCAAATCCGGATTTCTACAAACATACACAATGGATTTTTACAGAACTATTCAATTCATATTACTGTAATATCGACGATAAAGCTTTGCCAATATCCCAATTAATTGAAGAATTAGAAAAAAACGGAAATGCAAAAGTAGATTCACCTTGTGATGAAGATACACCACAAATAACAGCGGAAGATTGGAATAATTTTTCTGAAAAGGAAAAACAAGAGTTTCTTTTAAAATACCGATTAACGTATTTAAAAGAAACTACTGTAAACTGGTGTCCTGCATTAGGTACGGTTTTAGCAAATGATGAAGTTGTTAACGGCGTTTCCGAGCGTGGCGGACATCCCGTGGTGCAAAAAAAGATGATGCAATGGTCTATGCGAATCACAGCTTATGCTCAGCGATTGTTAGACGATTTACAAGATATCTATTGGCCACAACCAATAAAAGATATTCAAACCAATTGGATTGGACGAAGTGAAGGTGCACATTTGGAATTTAAAATTCAGAATTCAGAATTTAAAATTGGCGTATTTACAACACGTCCGGATACCATTTTTGGAGTAAGTTTTATGACTTTAGCACCGGAACACGAATTGGTTAAAAAAATTACCACTCCCGAGCAAAAAGATGCGGTAGAAGCTTATGTGCAAGCAACAGCAAAACGTACGGAACGCGAGCGAATGAGTGATGTGAAAACCGTTAGTGGTGTCTTTACAGGAGCATATGCCGAGCATCCATTTACCAAAGAACCGATTCCTATTTATATTGGTGATTACGTTTTGGCAGGATACGGTACCGGTGCTGTGATGGCTGTGCCTTGCGGCGATCAACGTGATTACGACTTTGCAAAACATTTTAATTTACCTATTCCTAATATTTTTAAAGATGTCGATGTATCGGAAAAAGCTTTTGAAGACAAAGGAAATACAGTAATTGATAACTCCGATTTTTTAACCGGTTTACCATATAAAAAAGCATTTAAAACCATTATTTACGAGATGGAAAAACGTGGTATCGGTTACAAAAAAGTAAATTATCGTTTGCGTGATGCCATTTTTGCAAGACAGCGTTATTGGGGAGAACCAATTCCGGTTTATTATGATGAAAATAAAATGCCTAAAACCATAGCAAAAGAGCATTTACCTTTAATTTTGCCCGAAGTAGAAAAATATTTGCCTACCGAAGATGGGCAACCGCCACTCGGAAATGCTAAAAATTGGGCTTGGGACACCAAAACTAATAAAGTAGTAAGCAACGATTTAATCGATTATAAAACGGTTTTTCCGTTAGAGCTCAATACAATGCCGGGATGGGCAGGTAGTTCTTGGTATTTTAATCGTTATATGGATGCTCATAATCCTAATGAATTTGCAAGTAAAGAAGCGTTGGATTATTGGCAAGAAGTAGATTTATACATCGGCGGTTCAGAACACGCAACAGGGCATTTGTTGTATTCTCGTTTTTGGCAAAAATTTTTATTTGACAGAGCTTTTGTTCCT
>JALSLI010000130.1 GCA_026988395.1 Flavobacteriaceae bacterium
TCCGCAGCATTCGGAATAATATGCTCCTGTGTAAAAGCTTTGTACTTTTCAATTATTTCTAAATCTTCTTTTGTTAATGAAAAATCAACCATAGTAATATAAATTTAAAAGTGATTAATTAGGTATGCTCTTAACAACTGTAACATACAGTTGAAATGATACAAATATTTTGTGCCAATATACAAAAAATTATTTGATGTGCATAGGATTTTTAAATGTTTACATAGCTCTTTATTTTCAATACAAATAAAATTAGAATATAATATGGGAAATAGCAGCTATTAAAATTCAGGAAATTTTGAGTATATTTTGAATATATATCCCATACAAAACTACTCAATAAACTATTTATTTATGTTTTATAATATACAAACCATTACTGCCACTCTCATTAATATTGTGAGGGTATCTGTATGCTAAAAAACTTACTTTGCTGTTTTTTAGATATTTTTGAGGTAAAATATACCAGTATAGATAAGTTCTAAGCCTAAATCCTAAACAATTTTTTAATGCATTTTCTTTAAATTTCAAAGTATCTTTATCAATTTTGATATTATAATAAGCAGTGCCGGAAAACTCCTGTGGTATTGAAGTATAAGGGAAATGTTCAGATACAAGCTCTTTATAAAAATAAAGCTTTTTTATTTTTAAATTTTTAGGATAAAACTCAGATATACCCTTTGACTTGGTATCGTAAAAGTTTAGCCCGTCTGAAAATTTATTTTTATAATTTGCCTTTAACAATATCATTTTATCAAACTTTGCAGGATAGCCTTCCAACACAATACCCTGATAAGTTTGATTAAATCCATCATACGAAGAACTTAAAAACAGTATCCACTTATTATTAACCTTTAAATATACCGGGTAATATTTATAATCTAAGCTATTTCCGTAAACAACAAACTCTGCCTTTTTATAATAATCATTAAATAAACTTTTCCACTCCAAAAAGCTCATTGAATAGTCAGGATTTATAACTGTATCAAAACTTTCTTTTTCAAGCTTTTTTTTTGAAAAATCAAAAACTCCTTCTTTATCAAAAACATAATGAGTAAACAAAGGATTATCCATATATTCTTTATTTTCAATTTGAAATGCTATGATTCCCTCTTTGCTTATTTTTGTGTAAGGTGGCTCTGCTATAAAAAAATAATTATTTTTAGTGTCGTATGTTATAAATGCTTTATAAGGGTTGGAAATATATTTAATGATATAATTTTCAGATTCCACCCCGTATTTAAGGTAAGGGTATTTTTCATAAACTGATTTTTTTCTTTTTGATACAGTAAATACATTTATCGGTGTACACTGCATCAAAAATAAAGGTATAAAAAATATCAAAATTATATAAATCATAAATTTCAAAACTATTTTTATTTAAGATGCTAAGAATATAGGTTTTAAACATTATTATTTATCCACTGGTAAGATAAGATAAAAAAATGATAAATCTATGATTGTTTTTAAGGCAACAATTAATTAACTAAATCTTATTGCCTTAGCCGGACTAATTTTAGAGATGTACATAGATGGGAATATTAAAACAGCAACAGTTACAAGCAATGTTCCAATATTCAGAAAAACTAAATGTAAAATTTTCAAATTAATGGGTACGGCATTTATATAGTAAGTTGCCGGATCTAACTTTACTAATTGAAATTTGTACTGAATAAAACAAAGAATTATTCCTATTATA
>JALSLI010000131.1 GCA_026988395.1 Flavobacteriaceae bacterium
TTTTTAAATAATTTTACAGTTACAGATTGTGTTAATACTCCATGTGTTGAGCCTACAACAGATGCAATTTTTCACGCAAATTCGCCTCAAAGTATTACTACAAATTCATTAACTTTAAATTGGACAAATGGTGACGGTGCAAATCGAATTGTAGTGATGTCTGTTAGTCCAATTACATTTATACCAACAGACGGGCAAACCTATACAGCCAATACCGCTTATGCTACATCACCTGCTGTAGCAACTGATACTTATGTTGTTTACAACGGAAATGCAAATACGGTAGATATTACCAACCTAGTTCCCGGAACTTTCTATTACACCAAAATATTTGAATACAATTGTAATCCGGGAAGTGAAGATTACTACACTTCCGGCACATCGACAACGGATTCTTTTTACACCAAACCGGAAAAACCAAATACCTTTACAAAAGTATGCGGAACAGAGACTACTATCAGTTTAGAATGGACAGCTCCTGCAAACGGTAATTACACGGGTTTTTTATTAGTGGTAAGAGAAAACGCGACACCTCACAGTGTAAATTCAATTGATCCATCTTCTATAACAAATGCAAATACCGACTTTACTCTGGCAGGAACTTACGGAGGAACAGCTCCAAACTCTAGATTTTTATATGTAGGGTCAGCTACAAATGCAACAATTACCGGTTTAACACAAGGCACAAATTATACCTTTGCAATTTTAGCCTTTTCCGATAACGGAATGGATTTTCGATATAGTGTACCTAAAACATTAACAAGAACCATTGATTTAGATAATGTTATCAATGCAAATGCGACAGCAAGTGATATGCAGGCAACAATAAATTGGACAAATCCCGGTAATTTATGTTACGACGAGGTTTTGGTTGTGATAAATGAAACAGCCGGAATTTTATTTTCTCCTTCCGGAGACGGTTCAAGTTATACATCAAATACGGTTTATACTACACCTGATCAAGTGGTTTATTTAGGCTCCGGAAATAATTTTATTGTTACAAACCTTACTAACGGTACAACTTATTATGCCGAAATTTTTGTGCGTAACGGTACCGAATGGTCAACAGGTGTTGAGGTTTCTTTTACGCCAAACAGCCAAACTATTTTTAAACCCGGAGATATGGTAATTGTAGGGTATGATAATAAAGTTGGATCATCTGATGATGTAGTAACAATTGCTACTTTTGTAGATATCCAACCAAATACTACATTTTGGTATTCTAATGCCGTTTATGAGGTTGGAGCACCGGCAAATGTTAGAACAAACCAATGGAAATCGTGTACTACTACTCCTGATGCTATCATTGGTTCACAGCAATTTACTTATTTAGGTCCGGATGTTTTACCGGCAGGTTCTACTTTTTGTATTTCAATAGGAACATCACAAGTTTTAGCAACTGATTTTACCGTACATCCTGCATTTGGAAGCGGCACATATAATTTTAGCGATGGATTTATTCCCGCCGGTTTTTTTGATAATGTAAACATAAGTACTTCAAAACCGGATGCTATCTTTTTAATGCAAGGTTCTTGGTCTGCCGATTTGGGAGGTTACAGGACTTTTAATGGCGTTGTTTTGGGTGGAATTCAAGATGGAGCAAGCTGGTATACCATATCTGATGATTTATCTTCTCTTTCCGGAAACGCAAACAGAGTTTCCAGAGTACCTCCCGAAATTCAATGTTTTGCCATTCAAGGAACAACTTCTCCAGGGGAAGGTTATGCCTATTACAACGGAACACGAAACGATACACATATTGCACTTTTAAGTTATATATCTGATTTTACAAATAATTGGATTCAAGGTGTAGGTACAAATGCTAATGAAATTGCCGGTAATTCTTGTGATGCTACTTATACGTTTACCATTTCCGGAACGGTAACTCCGGGAGTTTGGACAAATGCCAAAAACGATAACAATTGGTTTAATTGTGGTAACTGGGAAAACCTTGCAGTTCCTGATGCGTTTACAAACGTGGTTGTTAATTCACTTTCGGGAAGCGATGCAGCGATAATCGATGCCAATGCAACAGATGCCGATATTTATAACGGAACAGCAGACTGTAAAGATTTGGTTATCGCAGGTGAAAAAGTTGTGGTTGAAGGGAATGCAAATAGTATTTTAAAAATTCATGGAGACCTTAATATTACCGGAGGAAAATTAGATATGGATGATAGTAACAACACAACAGCAGATGGTACTTTATATCTTTTTGGTAACTGGACAAACACTTCCGAAACAAACTTCTTAGAAGGAAACAGTACGGTTCATTTAGTAGGAAGCACGCCTCAAAATATTTCTTGCAATTCCGGTACCGAAACTGAAAAATTTTATAATCTCACTCTAAATAATGCTAGTGGTGTGTCTTTTGCAAGCGATAATATTCACGCAGCCGGTGATTTACATATAATTAACGCAGTTTCGCCAATTACGGTAACTGCAAATCATTATGTTTTGGCAGGAAATACTTTGTTAAATGATAACAACACCAAATTTATTATTCAAGATCAAGGTTCTTTCGTACAACAAAAAACAGGAATCGATACCAATACAGGAAGTGATAATACCACTTTTGAAGTACACAAAACAACAACTCCTTATGTAATGTATGATTATACTTATTGGTCATCACCAATAAAGACAGCCGATATAGCAACAGTATTCGCAGCTAATAATCCCAATTATATGTATTGGTTTAAAACGCAAAATTTTTACGACGCTTTTAGCGGAAACGGTTATCCGCAAACCATAGCCGGAGCCGATACTCACGACGATAACGGAGATGATTGGCAATTGGCAACCGGAACAATGATAAACGGTAGAGGATATGCCGTAATGGGCGAAGGAGCTGTTTTCCCTTTTACGCCTCCTTCAGCTACGACTTATACGCAAAGTGTTAACTTTAAAGGAAATGTAAATAACGGATTAATACAAATAGATGTTTATAAAGACAAATATAATACCGATAACGGAAGCGGAGATGCGTTTAATAAAAATGATAACCTTATCGGAAATCCATATCCAAGTGCTATAGATGCCGCAACTTTTTTAACGGCAAATCCTAATTTAGGAGGAACTATTTATTTTTGGACACACGATTCAGTTATTGGAAGCGGTTCAAATATTGGACCTGATGCTTATAATTTTACCAATGATGATTATGCAAGTTGGAATAGTGGTTTAGGTGGAACAGCAGCTCACGCCGGAAGTCCTGTTCCAAACGGTAAAATAGCAAGCGGTCAAGGTTTTATAGTAACAGCAACTGTAAATGAAACCATTCATTTTGATAATGATATGCGTGTTCTTAACTTTAATAATCAATTTTTTAGAACCAATCGTATTTGGCTTAACCTTACAAATGATAACGGATTATTCCGTCAGATATTAATAGGTTTTGATGCTAATGCAACCGATGGTGAAGATCGTGATTTTGATAGTTTACGCCCCGAAAACGGTGATAATTACGATTTTTATTCCTTGTTAAACGGTAAAAAAATGGGTGTCCAAGGGCTTGCTCTTTTTGCCATGGAAAAAGTAGTACCCTTAGGAATAGAAAATATTTCGGAAGACAATTTAATTATTAGTATTGATCATTTTGAATCCGATTTTAATGATGTAAATATTTATTTAAGAGATAATTTGTTAGGTGTAATTCACGATTTAAAACAAACGGATTATTCTTTTACCGAAAACCGTTTAGGAAATATTAACGACCGTTTTGAACTAGTGTTCTCTCGCAACGCATTAAATACAAATACAAACGAGTTGTTAAATGGTAATAATTTAATTGTATCAAATATAAATTCGCAAGTATTGGTTAAAGTATCAGGAGAAACTACTATGAAAAACATTCAAGTTTACGATGTCATCGGAAAATTAATTTCAAATGTAAATGTGAATACCAACGAAATAACACTACAAGGAAATTACCAAACCGGAGCAGTGTATTTTGTAAAAGTAACTTTACAAAACGGACAAACACTTAATAAGAAGTTTATTAAAATGTAATATTCCGGTTGATTAGCAACTAATACAATTTTTTATTTTTTAAACATATTTATTTTTATAGTATTGATTTAAAATGTGATGCATTGATAATCAAGATTGAAAGTGCTGAATTACATCAATCTATACAGTGTCCCCCTCTAGAGAGGGGTAAGGGGTGTGTCTGTACTTTAATTGAAATCTATTTTTTTATATAATAACACACCCCCGCCCCCTCTCAAGAGGGGAGTTTCGTGTGTCTTTGGAGGAATATGTATTTTTTTGATGTACAATTTTTATGTTTTTAACGTTTTTTTAAAGTATAAATTTAAAATGTGATGCATTGATAAACAAGATTGAAAGCGTTGAATTGCTTTAATCCATACAGTATTCCCCCTCTAGAGAGGGGCAAGGGGTGTGTATGTACTTTAATTGAAATCTATTTTTTCATAAAATTACACACCCCCGCCCCCTCTCAAGAGGGGCGTTTCGTGTATCTTTGGAGGAAAATGGATCTTTTTTGATGTAAAGTTTTTAAGTTTTTAACGTTTTTTTATAGTATTAATTTAAAATGTGATGCATTGATAAACAAGATTGAAAGCGTTGAATTACTTCAATCCATACTGCATTCCCCTCTCGAGAGGGGTTAGGGGTGTGTTTACGTTTTATTGAAATCTACCCTTTTTCATATAACTGCAAGAAAAAGATTTAGTTATGTTTGTTTTTTTCTATTTTTTTATATCTTTGTACATACTATAAAAATTTTCTTACTATGAAAAAAACTACACTTACTTTAATTGCTTTATTTCTTATTTTTGTTTCTTTTGCACAGAATACGGAAACTTTCTCCAACATACCAATAAATAATTCTACTAGTTATTTAGATAGAACATGGACAGGTGATAATAATATAGTTTGGGAATCTCTTAATTCTCGTACAGATCAAACTATTAACGGAAAGGCTATAACTTTGAGAGGAAAATCAGATTCATCAAGATTTTTGTATAATATTTCTCCAGTTGCCGGTGGCTGTGGAATCCTGTCTTTTAATTATAAACGTGTTTTTAGTGGTAATTCTACTTTACAAGTTTTCGTAAATGGCATACAAATTGGCTCGGATATTCTAGTTAGTTCTACAAATGTTACTTCTTTTTCTCAGGCAGTCAATGTATCCGGTAATATCACGGTAAAAATAGTTAATATAACTACAAATAAACGTGTTGTGATTGATGATTTAAGTTGGACAGGTTTTGTTTCTTCAAACGCCACAGACTCCGATGCTATTGCCCCGGTTAATCCTAGTCCGCAAATACCCGGAGCTACAATCAATTCTACCGCAACAACTATAAATGATGCAGTTGACGTTTTTAGAATGCTTTTAAGAGATAGCGGTGCAGGTGATACTTTAGATACCAAAGTAACCAATATTAGAATAAAACCACATACAACAAATACAGCAGATTGGACAGACTTTATTCAAGGTGTTGTAGTTTATGATGACAATAATTTTATTACACCATCTAATGTTGTAATTACAGATACTTATATTGATATTAGTTTCAATGTAGGAGATTTAGTTGTTCCGGATAATGATTCCAATAATGTAACAATAGGAGTCTATCTTAACACTTCAAATATTTTAGACGGTAAAATTTTATCTTTTATGGTTGATGCTCCTGATCACGGATTTATGGCAGATCCTTCAGGTAGTGGTTTTGCTACAACTTTTCCTAATGGTAGTTTTAACTCCAATGATTTTCCGGTAAACGTAACTGCAACCCAGTTGCAATTTAAACAACAACCAACAGATGTGGTGGTAAATACGGTAATGGCTCCTGCAGTAGTTGTTGCCTATACCGATGTAAACGGTAATGTAGATAGGGATATAAATAGCTCAAGTTCATCAGCTACTTTAACCGCAAACGGTGCTGTTTTTGCAGGAACTACAACTACTTCCGGAACACCAACAAACGGTTTAATGATTTTTAATGATATCGAATTTATTAGTATCGCTTCTAATGTTACTTTAACGGTAACGGATTCACCATTATTAAATGTAAGTACTACCAGTCAATTTTTTGATGTATTGGCTCCGGCTTGTAATTTAATGCCAAATGTAATTATAGGGCAACAAAACTTTGAAACAACACCACCAAATCCTGAATTATCATATACAAGTACAGGTACTGCGTTAGTAACCGGTAGTGGTGCTTTTCCGACTGATCCAAAATACGTTTCACCGGATTTCGGAATAGAGGTTAATAATAATACTTCAGAAATAATTTTCGGTCCAATAGATACGAGTAATTTTAAAAACACAATTTTTTCTATTCGGTTAGCATCTTTTGCAGGAACTAGCGGTAATGGAGCTGATGGAGGAGATAGTGTAATCATTGCAGTTAAACCGACTACTACAGGTGTGTATTCAGATGAATTACAAGTATCAGGGAATAACAATGCAAAATGGTCATTTACAAGTGGTACGGGTGAGGCAAATGGAATTTATGATGGTGATAATTCACCTTTGGTTTATCAACCTGCCGCAGGAGGATTTAGAACAACTGATGGTTATTCTATTTTAAATTTAAAAAATTTGCCTTTTTCTACGGATTTATGGATTAAAATCAAAATATCAAATAATAGTAATAATGAATTTTGGGTGTTAGATGATGCTTTATTAAAAGGTGACGAGGTAGTTTCGACTACTTGGAACGGTACTGCATGGTCTAACGGTGTTCCAAACAATACTACAAAAGCAATTTTTAATGCCGATTATGATATGAATAGCAATCCAAGCGTCACAGCTTGTGCGTGTACAGTAAATAACGGTTTTAAAGTACTGGTTGCCTCTAATAAGTTTTTAGAAATAGGCAATGATATCGTTGTTGAAGGAGGAATTAAAGTAAGTAACAACGGTTCATTAGTGCAACTAAACAAAAACGTTAACATTATTGGTAGTAATTTTGTAATAGAAAGAACCACAACTCCTTACCGTATGTATGATTATACGTATTGGTCTTCTCCTATAGAGAATGCCGATTTAAATACGGTTTTTGCAGCTAATCCGCAAAATAACATATACAGTTTTACAACCGCTAATTTTGATGATACCAATAATGATTCATATGATGATAATAATGATGATTGGACTCCGGCTTCCGGTATAATGACTGTTGGTAAAGGATATATCGTTATGGGTGCAGGAGCTCAGTTTCCGGTACCAAATCCAATACCTACTACAACGCAAACACAAACAGTTCAGTTTGAAGGAAAAATTAATAATGGAGATATTACCGTACCTGTTTTCTTAGATGCAAATAGCAGTGATACTTATGTAAATCAAAATCTTATCGGTAATCCGTATCCTTCTGCAATTTACACTCCTGCATTTTTAGCGAAAAACACCAACCTTACCGGAACGCTGTATTTTTGGACACATAATGACCAAATTTCTAGTGCTATAACGGGTCCGGACACCTATAATTTTACCAATGATAGTTATGTTACTTATACAGCAGGAACAGGAGGTGCTCTGGGAAATTGTGGAGGTTGTACAACACCAACAGATTATATCGCTTCCGGTCAAAGCTTTTTTGCCGATTTAAGTCAGTCGGCAGGTAACGGAACAGTTGTCTTTAATAATAGTATGCGTGCAACCGGAGGTAATGATAATTTTTATCGTATGCCACAATCTGAAAAAAACCGTATTTGGTTTAATATGCAGACCAATACCAATGATTTTAGGCAAATATTAATCGGTTTCTTTGATCAGGCTACTAATAATGTCGATAGAGATTACGATGGTAAACGTTTGGAAAATGGTACTAATTTTGATTTCTTTTCATTGATAAATAATGAAAAATATGCAGTACAAGGTGTTCCTTCTTTAGTCGATAGTAAAACGATGCCAATTGGTGTAGAAATACCTGTGGATAGTCAAATTACATTAAGTATTGATCGCTTTGAAGGAGATTTAGATCAAGTAAATGTGTATTTACACGATAAAGATTTACAAATTTTCTATGATTTAAAACAAGCCGATTATACCGTAGATATGTTACAAGGAGAATATGCAAATCGTTTTGAACTAGTGTTCTCTCGCAACGCATTAAATACTAATTCAAACGAGTTGTTAAATGGTAATAATTTAATTGTATCAAATACAAATTCGCAAGTATTGGTGAAAGTATCAGGAGAAACTACCATGAAAAACATTCAAGTTTACGATGTCATCGGAAAATTAATTTCTAATGTAAATTTGAATACCAACGAAGCAACACTGCAAGGAAATTATCAAACCGGAGCAGTATATTTTGTAAAAGTAACTTTACAAAACGGACAAACACTTAATAAGAAGTTTATTAAAATGTAATATTCCGCTTGATTAGCAAGTAATACAATTTTTTAAAAACGGATTTTTTATAAATCCGTTTTTTTATTATAAGTTATAGATTTGGCTGTTTTTTTAAGGAAGAAGGGAGAACACACCCCCGACCCCTATCAAGAGGGGAGTTTCGCGTATCTTTGGAGGAATATGTGCCTTTTTTAAAGTAAAATTTTTATGTTTTTAACGTTTTTTTTATAGTATAAATTTAAAATGTGATGTATTGATAAACAAGATTGAAAGCGTTTAATTGCTTTAATCCATACAGCATTCCCCTCTCGAGAGGGGCAAGGGGTGGGTTTTCTTTTTTAGACAAAGAACATTTAAAATTCATTCCTTAAAATCTTGGATAACTTCTCTAATTAGTTGGTATTCGTATCCGCGATTTAACAGATAAGAGATTACCTTTTTGTTTTTTAAAAAAGCATTTGCTGCTTTTACGCTATTGTATTTTTTATGATGAAGTTGTTTTAAGGTTTCAAAATACACTTTGTAATCAATTTCTTTTAATGCATCATTTATTAGGTTGTTGTGTATATGTCGTTTTTTTAGTTCGAATTTTATTTTGGTTTTCCCCCATTTTTTTTGATTAAACTTTCCTCTAACAAAACTCTTGGCAAAACGTTCTTCGTTTAAAAAATTATCCTGAATTAAATCGATTAATATCTGATTGTTAATATCTTCGGTTAAACCGAAAGAACGTAACTTTTTTTCTACATCGTAATGACAACGATCTTGATAGATGCAAAATTTTTCCATTTTTAATTTGGCATCTTCGTAAGATAAATAGTCTTTAGATGGATTTTTATTGGAGTTCAAAATTTAATGATTTAATGCAAAAATACGTCTTTTTACAAACATTTTTATCTTCACTTTTAAAAATGTACATTTGCAAAAAACAATCAATTTTTTAATGCGAGTATTTCTCTTTTTATTAATTATAAGTATTTCGGTTAATGCTCAAAAAGATACTGTTCAATTAAAAGAAGTACAAATTTATGGTTCATTTTCTAAAAAATACAATAGCGGATTTAGCGTTAAATCCATTAAAGATTCACTTTTTCTTGCAAATACAGGTTTGCAAGAAGTTTTACAGAAGCAAGCCAATATTTATTTTAAAGAATACGGTAACGGAATGGTGTCTTCTATCACATTGCGTGGTAGCGGAGCCCAACATACGGCAGTTTATTTTAACGGAATTGCAATAAACTCCGTTTTAAATGGACAAACGGATTTTAATACTATTGCAGTTAATAATTTCAATGAAATCATTGTAAAAAAAGGCTCCGGAAGTACCACATTAGGTAGTGGAGCAATTGGAGGTGCAATAAATTTGGTAGATTTGGTTTTTTTCAAAATGGAACAAAAAATTAAATTATATACAAGTTATGGCAGTTATAATACCAAAAACGGAGCCGTACAATTTCAAAAATCGAATAGTAGTTGGTTTATGAAATATGCGGTTAATTTTACAGTATCCAATAACGACTATCCATATCTTAAAACCAATCAAAAAAATAAAAACGGAGCATACCAAAAAACACATTTAAAAGCTGTTTTAGGACATCGATTTAAAAATAATAATCCTTTAGAGTTTTTTGTTACACATTCTAATAATAATCGAAATTTGTCCGGTAGTTTAACAGCAAGTAGTTTTTCTAAATTAATAGATAAAAATACGCGTTTGTTATTGCGTTATCAAGTTAAAAACACCGGAATTAAACAACAAATGGATTTGGCATATTTGCTTGAATCGTATCGCTTTTATTTGTACAAAAATACAGATGATTTCAGTTTTGGAAAAGCAAATACACTGCTTGCAAAATATCATTTATCGTATAATTTTACCGGTAAAATACAATTTTTTTCCGGTTTGGAAGTCAAACAAATTACAGCAAAAGGTTCCGATATTGAATATCATCAAAATAAACAATCTGAGTTTTTTTTGCTTTCTCATTTTAGAATTGATGATAAATTGCAATTTAATGCAAGTATCAGAAAAGGAATTGCATCTAATTTTACCATTCCGTTTATTTATGGTTTGGATATTGCCTATAAAATTAAGAGAGATTTTACCATAAAAACGAATTTTTCAACTAATTACCGCTTACCTACAATTAATGATTTGTATTGGAATCCCGGAGGAAACCCTAATTTAAAACCCGAAAATTCGCTTTCTTATGAAATAATTTTAGCATATAAAAAATCAAAATTTAGATTTAATTCCTCTTTTTATGTTACCAAAAGTAAAAATTTAATTCAATGGCAACCGGTTTCCGGAAATTTTTGGCAACCTATAAATGTGCAAAACGTAATAAGTAAAGGGATTTCGTTAGAAACGGACTATGCTTTAAAAGGTTTAAATTTTTCTCTTTTTTATGATTTTACCGAGTCGAAAGACCTAAAAACGAACAAACAATTAATTTATATTCCTTATCACAAAGCAACATTTAATACAGATTATCATTTAAAAAAGTGGTCATTTTCTTTAACAAATCAATATAACGGAAAGGTTTTTACAACTACTACAAATACTAAAACAGTATCCGATTATTTTTTGATGCATTTTCGGTTAAACCGGAAGGTACCGCGGTATAAAGCAAATATCGGATTAAAAATACGCAACGTTTTAAATTCGTATTATGAAACCATTGCTTATCGTCCGATGCCAAATCGAAATTATCAAGTATATTGCACCATCCAATTTTAGTAACATGAAACATTATCTATTATTTTTGAGTTTTTTAATTCTATTAATTTCTTGTAAAAGTGATGATAATACGCAACCGCAAGACGGCGATTACCACAACGGAATTTTTGTAACAAACGAAGGGCCATTTCAAAATGGAACAGGTACGATTACCTTTATTTCTGATGTTGGAGAGGTGACTCAAGAGATTTTTAAAAAAGCAAATCAAAAAGATTTGGGTAATATTGTGCAATCTATGTATTTGTATGGAGATAGAGCTTTTATAGTGGTAAATAATTCGCATAAAATAGAAGTTGTAAATCAATTTTCATTTAAAGAATTAGCCGTTATTGAAGGAAGTTTTATTAATAATCCGCGTTATTTTGTCGCTATTAACAATAAAGGATATATTTCTAATTGGGGAAATCCGCAAGATCCAAATGATGATTTTGTAGCGGTTATAAATTTAGATGATTATAGTTTAATTACTACAATTTCTGTTGCTGAAGGACCTGAAAAAATGTTATTAAAAGATAATGATCTGTATGTTGCTTTACAAGGAGGATATGGATTTAACAATAAAGTGCTACAAATAAACACTCAAAATAACACATTATCGCAAGTTTTTACTGTTGGCGATGTTCCTTTAGGTATTGAAAAAGACGATAATGGTGTTATCTGGATTTTATGTCAAGGCATACCAAATTATGCTTCCGGTTTAACCGAAACAGGAGGGAACCTCATAAAAATAGAGAATAATCAAATTGTAGAAAATTTCTCGTTTGCATCGGAAACCGTACATCCAAAAAATCTGAGTATAGATAATGGAAATATTTATTTTACAATTAATGATGCTTTTTTTAAAATGGAAAATACAGCTTTGGTTATACCGAATAATCCGATATCAGGTATCACCGGAAATTTTTATACAATAAAAGCAAAAGCAGGTAAATTATATGCAACAGATGCATCGGATTATGTTAGTGAAGGAAAATTAAAAGTTTTCAATTTAGATTCAGCAAGTCTTTTAGGAGAATATGAAACCGGTATTATTCCGGGAAAAATTATTTTTCAAAACAATTAGTATAT
>JALSLI010000132.1 GCA_026988395.1 Flavobacteriaceae bacterium
CTGCTCTTTCTTTTACTATTCATGCAGTTGAAGGAATTGAAGTAAACCAAAAAAGAATCGATGAATTGTTAAATAACTCCTTAATGTTGGTAACTGCTTTAAATCCTAAAATCGGATATTATAAAGCTGCTGAAATTGCCAATACAGCTCATAAAAATGGGACAACTTTAAAAGAAGAAGCGATTAATTTAGGTTATCTAACTGAAGATGAATACAATCAATGGGTAAAACCCGAAAATATGGTTGGAAGCATGTAGAAGAGTGATGAGTTATGAATGATGAGTTATGAATGATGAGTTATGAATGATGAGTTATGAATGATAAGTTATGAATGATAAGTTATGAATGATAAGTTATGAATGATGAGTTATGAATGATAAGTTATGAATGATGAGTTATGAATGATGAGTTATGAATGATAAGTTATGAATGATGAGTTATGAATGATGAATTTTAATTAAATAATAATTATGTGCAATAGTTTCAATAAAAAATTTATAGACGAAGCAGCTAAAAAAATGGAAAATAATAAAATAGAAAAAGTGCCTTGTACAAAAGATGATCAGTATTTTATGCAAGAAGCCGTAAACGAAGCAATTAAAGGAATGACAGCAAACGAAGGTGGCCCTTTTGGATGTGTAATTGTTAAAAATGGTGAGATAATCGGTAGAGGACATAACAAAGTAACGTCTACAAATGATCCAACAGCTCACGCCGAAGTTACAGCAATACGCAATGCTTGTAAAAATTTAGAATCGTTTCAGTTAGATGATTGTATCATTTATACCAGTTGCGAACCTTGTCCGATGTGTTTAGGTGCAATTTATTGGGCAAGGCCAACAAAGGTGTATTACGGAAGCAATCAAGAAGATGCTGCAAATATCGGATTTGACGATCAATTTATTTATGATGAAATTCCGCTGCCTTATGAAAAAAGAAGTATTCCGTTTGAGCAATGTGCTCGTGATACTGCCTTAAAACCTTTCCAATTATGGCAAGAAAAAGAAGATAAAACTGAATATTAGTCTCTAAAAATGAAAACTTTTATAGCTATAATATTGAATAAAATAGCAGTAGTAGGTAAAATACTATATGAAGAGAATTTTATTGAAATTACAGCTGAATCCTTAACTGAAGCAAATAAATTTATAAAGGAATATACAAAAAAACAAAATTTTGATTATAAGAATGTAGATGGACAATTAGTGAAAAATCGATTTTATAAAATAATTGATGTTAATGAGGTTTTGTTTGAAAAGCCGGAAAATCATGTAAGGGAACTGTATTCCAGGCATTTTAAAAATATTGAAGCTTATAAGATAGTAGAAAATTTGTGAATAATTTAATTCAAGCATCGTTAATACGATGCTTTTTTTATGAAAAATTAGTATCTTTACAACAAATAAAAAAACAGATGTTATTGATAAGAAATATAAAATGCTTTATTGTAAATCTAATTAAACGAAATCCGGAATGAGGATAATTAAAATTAGATTGAAACAAATTTTTAATATTAAACACAAAAAAAATGGCCACAATATATCATAAATTAGGTAAAATACCACATAAACGTCATACGGTTTTTAAAAAAGAAAACGGTGATTTCTATCAAGAAGAATTATTCGGAACATCCGGTTTTGCCGGAAAATCTTCGTTACTATACCATTTATATCCTCCAACGGTAGTATCAAACATAGAAAGATTAGGAGATGTTTCGCCTAAAATAGCCGTCGATAAAAATATGAAAGCTCTTAGTTTTAAAGGATTTTCTTTAAAACCTGAAGAGGATTATATTAAAAGCAGAAAAGTACTTTTTGTAAATAGCGATATGCAAATCGGTTTGGCAGCTCCAAAAGCATTTTCAAAAGATTATTTTTACAGAAACTCAGATGCCGATGAAATGTTGTTTATTCATCAAGGCTCCGGAACATTAAAAACGGCATATGGTAATTTAGCATTTAAATATGGTGATTATTTAATCATTCCTAAGGGTACAACTTATCAAATTGATTTTGATACCGAAGACAACAGAATTCTTTTTATCGAATCGTATGCAGAAATAACAACACCAAAACGCTATCGTAATAATTACGGACAATTATTAGAGCATTCACCGTATTGCGAAAGAGATTTTAGATTGCCAACAGATTTACAAACTCATGACGAAAAAGGCGAATTTGTAATTTATTCTAAAAAACAAGGTGTTATGTGGCGATATACGCATAAAAATCATCCGTTTGATGTTGTTGGTTGGGATGGTTATAATTATCCATACGCTTTTTCCATTCATGATTTTGAACCAATAACCGGAAGAATTCATATGCCTCCGCCAATTCATCAACAATGGGAGTCCGCCGGATTTGTAGTTTGTTCCTTTGTGCCTAGAATGTATGATTATCATCCGCAATCAATACCTGCTCCTTATCATCATTCCAATATCGATTCTGAAGAAATTTTATATTATGTGGATGGTGATTTTATGAGTAGAAATAATATCGAAAAAGGACAAATAACCTTACATCCCGGAGGAATTCCACATGGTCCGCATCCGGGAGCTATCGAAAGAAGCGTAGGTAAAAAAGAAACCGGAGAGTTAGCGGTAATGATAGATCCGTTTAAACCAATAGCGATAACCGAAGAAGCTCTTAAATTAGAAGTAGATGATTATTATAAGAGTTGGATAACAGAATAAAACAAAACAATTATGAGTGATTTAAAAGAAATAAAAAATTTTAGTTACGGCTTGGAGAAAATTTTTCCGGAAGCCGAGGATTTTCTTCCTATTTTAGGAACCGATTATGTAGAAATGTACGTTGGTAATGCCAAACAAGCTGCACATTTTTACAAAACAGCATTAGGATTTCAATCACTTGCTTATGCAGGATTGGAAACCGGCGTAAAAGATCGATCCAGTTATGTACTTGTACAAGATAAAATCCGCTTGGTTTTAACCAGTCCGTTACCTGTTAAAGACGGTTCAAATGATGAAATCATTGAACATATAGTAAAACACGGTGATGGTGTTAAAGTAATTGCTCTTTGGGTAGAAGATGCTAAAAAAGCTTGGGAAGAAACCACAAAAAGAGGAGCAGAGTCATATTTTGAACCAAGATTAGAAAAAGATGAAAACGGAGAGGTAGTAAGATCCGGAATTAAAACCTACGGAGATACTGTTCATATTTTTGTAGAACGTAAAAATTACAATGGCGTCTTTTTACCTGGATACGAAAAATGGAATTCACATTACAATCCGCCAAGTTGTGGTTTAAAATATATAGATCATATGGTAGGTAACGTAGATTGGGGACAAATGAATGTTTGGGGGAAATTCTATCGTGAAGTAATGGGATTTGCACAATTAATTTCATTTGATGATAAAGATATTTCAACCGAATACACCGCACTGATGAGTAAAGTGATGACAAATGGTAACGGTAGAATAAAATTCCCTATTAACGAACCTGCAGAAGGTAAAAAGAAATCACAGATAGAAGAATATTTAGATTTCTATCAAGGAGCAGGTGTACAGCATATTGCTGTTGCTACCGATGATATTGTTTTTACAGTTTCCGAAATGAAAAAGAGAGGCGTAGAATTTCTATACGTTCCCGGAACTTATTACGATACAGTTTCCGAAAGAGTAGGAGAGATAGCCGAAAATATGGATGTGTTAAAAAAACACGGTATTATGGTAGATCGTGATGATGAAGGATATTTATTACAAATTTTTACCAAACCGTTAACCGACAGACCAACGTTGTTTTTTGAAATCATTCAACGTAAAGGAGCACAGTCTTTTGGAAAAGGAAATTTCAAAGCATTGTTCGAATCTATTGAGGCAGAACAAGCTAGAAGAGGAACTTTATAAGTAATAAGTTTAAAACAAATTTAATATAAAAAACGGAAAATTAATCATTTTCCGTTTTTTTATGTTCTTTATCTTTCTTTTTAGGTGAAAGTTTTACAATCATATAAACAAATCCTGCTACTAAATGAAGCATGACAATTGCAAAAAAAACGTAATACCAAAAATTGGAGTTTTGCATAATATAAATCTTAATTATAGTTCAAAAGTACATAATTTATAATAGATACAAAAAAACCTTATAAACAAAAAAACCGATAGCTTTAGCTAACGGTTTTTTTGAGTTTAATAATTTTTAAATTATTCTTCTACTTCTTCAAAATCTACATCTTCCACATCATCAGTAGAGTTGTCTGCTTGTGTTTGACCTGCATCACCACTTGCAGCTTGACCTGCATCTTGTTGGCTATACATTTCGGCACTAGCATCTTTCCACGCAGCATCAATTGCTTTCATTGCTTCATCTATTTTTGCAATATCTTTTGCCTTGTGAGCTTCTTTTAAAACTTCTAATGCATCGGTAATTGGTTTTTTCTTCGCATCTGATAATTTATCACCAAATTCTTCCAATTGTTTTTCTGTTTGGAAAATCATGGAATCAGCAGCGATTACTTTATCAGCCAATTCTTTTGCTTTTCTATCTGCTTCAGCATTTGCTTCAGCATCAGCTTTCATTCTTTTGATTTCTTCTTCGGTTAAACCGGAAGAAGCTTCAATACGAATATCTTTTTCTTTACCACTATTTTTATCTTTTGCAGAAACGTTAATAATTCCGTTTGCATCGATATCAAAAGTCACTTCAATTTGAGGTTCTCCTCTTCTTGCAGGAGGAATACCATCTAAATGGAATCTACCAATTGTTTTGTTATCTTTTGCCATTGGTCGCTCTCCTTGTAATACATGGATTTCAACAGATGGTTGGTTGTCTACAGCAGTAGAGAATACTTGTGACTTTTTAGTAGGAATCGTTGTATTCGCTTCAATTAATTTAGTCATTACACCTCCCATAGTTTCGATACCTAAAGATAAAGGAGTAACGTCTAATAACAAGACATCTTTTACATCACCGGTTAAAACACCACCTTGAATCGCAGCACCAATTGCTACAACTTCGTCAGGATTAACTCCTTTATGAGGTTCTTTTCCAAAGAATTTTTTCACTTCTTCTTGTATTCTTGGGATACGTGTAGAACCACCAACTAAAATTACTTCATCAATATCTTTTACAGATAAATCGGCATCTTTTAATGCTTTTTTAACAGGATCAATAGAACGTTTGATTAAATCATGTGCCAATTTTTCAAATTGAGCTCTTGTTAATGTTTTAACTAAGTGTTTTGGTCCTGAAGCACCTGCTGTAATATAAGGCAAATTTATTTCGGTAGATGTTGTTGAAGATAACTCAATTTTTGCTTTTTCAGCAGCTTCTTTTAAACGTTGTAAAGCCATTGGGTCTTTACGTAAATCAATTCCTTCGTCTTTTTTGAACTCATCAGCTAACCAATCAATGATTACGTGGTCAAAATCATCACCACCTAAATGTGTATCACCATTTGTAGATAATACTTCAAAAACACCATCACCAATTTCTAAGATAGAAATATCAAAAGTACCACCACCTAAATCGTAAACAGCAACTTTTTGGTCTTTACCCTTTTTATCTAAACCATACGCTAACGCAGCTGCAGTAGGCTCATTAATAATTCTTGCTACTTTTAAACCTGCAATTTCTCCAGCTTCCTTGGTTGCTTGTCTTTGTGCATCATTAAAGTAAGCAGGAACCGTAATTACAGCTTCATTTATAGAAGTACCTAAATAATCTTCGGCAGTTTTTTTCATTTTTTGAAGAATCATTGCCGCTATTTCTTGAGGAGAGTATAATCTACCATCAATATCTACTCTAGGTGTATCATTATCTCCTTTTACAACTTTATAAGGTACACGTTTTATTTCATCTACAACTTCAGAGTATTTTCTACCCATAAATCTTTTAATTGATGAAATTGTTCTTTCAGGGTTTGTTACTGCTTGTCTTTTTGCAGGGTCACCAACCACACGTTCACCATCTTTTAAAAATGCTACTACAGATGGTGTAGTTCTTTTTCCTTCTTCATTAGGGATTACAACAGGATCTTTCCCTTCCATTGTTGCTACAACTGAATTTGTTGTTCCTAAATCTATTCCAATTATTTTGCTCATAGTTATATATTTAATTTGTTTGATTTATTTATAATTCATTTTAAACTCGCATACTTAATGGCAAGCATTATGCCAAGCCTTTTTTTATGTCATATTGTCACTTTTTAATAAAATTTACTATGCATGCATAACTTTTTTAAAAATACTATGCGTGCATAGTATTTTTTTTATATATTTGTAAAATGGAAAGAGAAAAAACCATAGATCATTTATTACGAGCAACTTGGCAATCTATAGCTAAGATGTATAATGAGCAAGCTCAAAAACAAAATTATACCATGTCTATGGGTTTTGTTATTTTAAATATTGATTGTGAAAGTGGCACGCCATCAACCGCTTTAGGTCCTTTGATGGGTATGGAAGCAACAAGTTTATCGCGTATTATAAAATCAATGGAAGAAAAAGGATTGATTTATCGAGAAAAAAATCCTAATGACGGAAGAGGTGTTTTAATAAAACTGACAGAGCTTGGTAAAATAAAACGAAAAGATGCCAAAGAGTCGGTTTTACAATTCAATGAAACGGTTAAAAATCGTGTAAGTAAAGCAGATTTAGATGGATTTAAAAGAGTTATAGAGACGATTAACCATCTTATTTCAGATAATCAAATTTATAAGGAAGAACGCAAAGTAAGTTAAATAACCATTAATCTAAAACATATTAATAATGAAAAGACGCATCAAAAAAGTAGCAGTAATTGGATCCGGAATTATGGGATCCGGTATTGCATGCCATTTTGCTAACATCGGTGTTGAAGTTCTTTTGCTCGATATTGTGCCAAGAGAATTAACCGATAAAGAAAAGGCAAAAGGATTGACCTTAAAAGATAAAGTAGTTCGTAACAGAATTGTTAATCAGAGTTTGCAAACGGCTTTAAAATCAAAACCATCTCCTATATATAAAAAGGAGTTTGCAAATAGAATTTCTACCGGAAATTTAGAAGATGATTTACCTAAAATAAAAGATGCTGATTGGATTATTGAAGTGGTTGTTGAACGATTAGATATTAAAAAACAGGTTTTTGATAATGTAGAAAAATATCGTAAAAAAGGAACTTTGGTAACTTCTAATACTTCCGGAATTCCGATTAAATTTATGAATGAAGGTCGTAGTGAAGATTTTCAAAAACATTTTGCTGTTACACACTTTTTTAATCCTCCACGTTATTTAAAATTGTTTGAAGTTGTTCCGGGACCAAACTGCAAACAAGAAGTAACCGACTTTTTAATGATGTACGGCGAAAAATTCTTAGGTAAAACATCAGTTTTAGCCAAAGATACGCCTGCTTTTATCGGTAACAGAATAGGTGTTTACGGTATTATGAGCCTTTTTCATATCGTAAAAGAATTAGATATGACTGTGGAAGAGGTTGATAAATTAACCGGTCCGCTTATCGGAAGACCAAAATCGGCTACTTTTAGAACTGTCGATGTTGTTGGTTTAGATACACTAGTGCATACGGCAAAAGGAGTATATGATAATTGTCCGAATGATGAAATGCGTGAGATTTTTAAAATTCCGGATTTCATTAGTAAAATGATGGAAAAAAACATGCTTGGTGATAAAACCAAACAAGGTTTTTATAAGAAAATGAAAACTCCCGACGGTAAACGAGAAATTTTAGTGTTAGATTTAAAAACATTAGAATATAGACCAAAACAAAAAGTAAATTTCCCAACATTAGCTTTAACAAAAAATATAGATAATGTAACCGATAGATTTAAAGTATTGGTAAAAGGGCAAGACAAAGCAGGCGAATTCTTTAGAAAATCTTTTGCGGCACTTTTTGCTTATGTACAAAATAGAATCCCTGAAATATCTGATGAATTATATCGTATTGATGATGCCATGCGTGCCGGTTTCGGTTGGCAGCACGGTCCTTTTCAAATATGGGATGCTATTGGTGTGGAAAAAGGAATAAAAATGATGCAAGAGCAAGGTTATGAAGTAAATCCTTGGGTTAAAGAAATAATAGATAAAGGAATTTCTTCATTTTATACAGTAAAAGAAGGTGCTAAGTATTATTACGATATTCCACAACAGAAATATGTAAAAATACCGGGACAAGATGCATTTATCATTTTAGATAATATACGTGAAACCAAAACTATTTGGAGTAATTCCGATGCGGCAATTCAACATTTAGGTGATGGTGTATTAAATGTAGAATTCCGTTCTAAAATGAATACACTTGGTGGAGGCGTATTAGCAGCAATAAACAAAGGTATCGATTTAGCCGAGCAAGAGTATGAAGCAGTTATCTTAGGTAATCAAGCACCAAATTTTTCAGTTGGAGCTAATTTAGCAATGGCATTGATGATGGCAGTTGAACAAGATTATGACGAATTGGCATTTTCAGTAAAACATTTCCAGGATACGGTAATGCGTTTGCGTTATTCTTCTGTTCCAACTTTAATAACACCAAGAGGAATGACTTTTGGAGGTGCTTGCGAGATGAGTATGCATGCCGATAAAGTAATTGCTGCAGCAGAGACCTATACAGGTTTGGTGGAATTTGGTGTAGGAATTATTCCGGCAGGTGCAGGAACAAAAGAAATGACCAAAAGGGTTTCTGAGCAATGGGTAAAAGATGATGTAAAATTAAATCGTTTACGTGATGCTTTTATTAATATTGCTATGGCAAAAGTAGCGACTTCAGCTTACGAAGCTTTCGATATGGGATTCTATAAAGAACACAAAGATTTAGTTGTAGTCAACGAAAATCGTCAAATAGCAACAGCGAAACGTTATGCGATAGAAATGTTGGAAGATGGTTATACGCAACCTGCCCCTCAAAAAGTACAAGTTTTAGGGCAACAAGCATTAGGAATGTTCTTAGTTGGTACCGATAGTTTGGTTGAAGGTGGTTATGCATCTGAACACGATAGAAAAATAGCCAATAAATTAGGTTATGTAATGGCAGGTGGTGATTTATCAGAGCCGACCATGGTGTCTGAACAATATCTTTTGGATTTAGAGCGTGAAGCAATTATGAGTTTGTTTACGGAAAAGAAAACTCTTGAACGTATTCAACATACATTAAAAACAGGTAAACCATTACGTAATTAATTATGTTGAATGTTAAAGGTTGAATTAATTTTCATTCAATATTTAAAATTTAGCATTTAATATTTAAAATTTAAAAATATGAAAACAGCATACATAGTACAAGGATATAGAACAGCAGTTGGTAAAGCTCCAAAAGGTGTCTTTCGTTTTAAAAGACCGGATGAATTAGCTGCCGAAACTATTGAGCATTTGTTAAAACAAGTTCCTCAATTAGATAAAAAACGCATCGATGATGTGATTGTTGGTAATGCTATGCCGGAGGCAGAACAAGGTTTAAATATTGGTAGATTAATCTCGTTGATAGGATTAAAGATTGATGATGTTCCGGGCGTTACTGTAAATCGCTATTGTGCATCAGGTATGGAAACCATTAGTATTGCAGTTGCAAAAATTCAAAGTGGCATGGCAGATTGTATCATCGCCGGTGGTGTTGAAAGTATGAGTTACATTCCTATGGGAGGTTACCGTCCTTCTCCAAATTATAAAGTAGCAAAAGAAGGTCATGAAGATTATTATTGGGGAATGGGTTTAACTGCCGAAAAAGTTGCTAAAAAATACAATGTTTCACGTAAAGAGCAAGATGAATTTGCGTATAAATCTCATATGAAAGCTTTAAAAGCATTGGATAATGGTACTTTTAAAGATGATATTGTACCTATTGAAGTAGAAGAAATTTATATTGATGAAGATGGTAAAAAGAAACAAAGAACTTATACTGTAACCGAAGATCAAGGACCACGTAGAGGTACAAGCTTAGAAGCATTGGCTAGATTACGTCCGGTTTTTGCAGCTAATGGCAGTGTTACTGCTGGTAATTCTTCGCAAATGAGTGATGGTGCTTCTTTTGTATTAGTAATGAGTGAAGAGATGGTAAAGGAACTAAATATTGAACCTATTGCAAGAATGGTTTCTTATGCTCCTGCAGGTGTTGACCCAAGTATTATGGGAATTGGTCCGGTTGCTGCTGTACCAAAAGCATTAGAACGTGCAGGGTTAACCATAAATGATATTGACTTAATAGAATTAAATGAAGCTTTTGCCTCTCAATCTATTGCAGTAATACGTGAATTAGGCTTAAATGAAGAAATTGTTAACGTAAATGGAGGTGCAATAGCATTAGGTCATCCTCTTGGTTGTACAGGTTCTAAGTTAACCGTACAATTACTTAATGAAATGAAACGTCGTAAAAATAAATATGGAGTTGTAACTATGTGTGTTGGTACCGGTCAAGGTGCTGCAGGTGTGTATGAACTAATATAATAACTTGAAGAATAAACATCAAAAAATAATTTGAATTATTGAGAGATTTTATTAGAATATTGTGATGTTCTATTCTTTTTAAAAAATTAAAAAATGAGTACTAAAATCAAAGGAGGCGAATTTATCGTCAAAGAATCAAAAAGTGAAGACATTTTTACACAAGAAGATTTAACCGAAGAACAACAAATGATGAAAGAATCGGTTAAAGAATTTGTTGACCGCGAAATCTGGCCTAAAAAACCGGAGTTTGAAAAGAAAAATTATAAATTAACAGAAGAATTAATGCGTAAAGCAGGTGAAATGGGCTTTTTATCCATTTCAGTTCCTGAGGCTTATGGCGGAATGGAAATGGGTTTTGTTTCCACGATTCTTGTTTGTGATTATATTTCTGGTGCAACAGGTTCATTTTCTACCGCTTACGGTGCACACACAGGTATTGGTACAATGCCAATAGTTTTATATGGTACCGAAGAACAAAAATCAAAATATGTTCCGGCACTTGCAACAGGTGAAAAATTTGGTGCTTATTGTTTAACGGAACCGGACGCCGGATCTGATGCGAATTCAGGTAAAACTACAGCAGAACTAACCGAAGATGGTAAATATTATAAGATTAACGGACAAAAAATGTGGATTTCAAATGCCGGATTTGCTCGTATTTTTACTGTATTTGCAAGAATTGGTGATGATAAAAATATTTCTGCTTTTATCGTAGAATATGATCCTGAAAATCCAAATGGAATAACTTTAGGTGAGGAAGAACATAAATTAGGAATTCGTTCGTCTTCTACCAGACAAGTTTTCTTTAATGACACTTTGGTACCAGTTGAAAACATGCTTTCGGAAAGAGGAAAAGGCTTTAAAATTGCGATGAATTCCTTAAATATTGGTAGAATAAAATTATCTGCCGCTTGTATTGATGCCGGAAGAAGAATTCTAACCGAAGCAGTTAAATACGCTAATGAACGTGAGCAATTTAAAACACCAATTGCTCAATTTGGTGCTATTAAAAAGAAATTAGCTGAAATGGCAACTAGAATTTATGCTACCGAATCGGCAACATATCGTGCAGCAAAAGATATTCAGAATAAGATTGATGAATTAAGAGCTGCAGGAAAATCACATCAAGAAGCAGAGTTAAAAGGTGTGGAAGAATTTGCAATTGAAGCAGCAATACTTAAAGTTTACGGTTCGGAGATGGCACAGTTTGTAACCGATGAAGGTATTCAGATTTTAGGAGGAATGGGTTTCAGTGAGGAAACTCCAATGGAATCTGCTTGGCGTGATGCTCGTATCGCTCGTATTTACGAAGGTACAAACGAGATTAACCGTTTGCTTTCGGTAAGTATGTTGATTAAACGTGCAATGAAAGGAAAAGTAGATTTAATGACGCCGGCAATGGCTGTTGGAAATAGTCTAATGGAAATTCCTTCTTTTGAAATGCCGGATTATTCCGAGTTATTCTCAGAAGAAAAAGCAGTTTTGGAAAATCTTAAAAAAGCATTTTTAATGGTTTCCGGTAAAGCAATCCAAACTTACATGATGGAGTTGGAAAAACACCAACAATTAATTTTAGATGCTGCCGAGATTTTAATCGAAATTTATTTAGCGGAATCTACTGTATTAAGAACAGAAAAATTAGTAAAAAAAGTTGGAGAAGATAAAGCGGAAGCCCAAATAGCAATGGCAAAATTAAAATTAGCTGAGGCTGTTGACA
>JALSLI010000133.1 GCA_026988395.1 Flavobacteriaceae bacterium
ATGGTTCTATGTTTGGTGAAGAATATACATTAGTTGCTTGTGCCGATTATATTTTAGGCAAAAACAAAGGAAATACGGTTTCCAATCTGTCTTCATCTAGAGCTTTGGCAGATATTACCAAAAAACACGGTGGAGAATATTTTGCTTCTGCTGTTGGCGAAGTAAATGTAGTAAAAACTATGAAAGATAAAAATGCCGTTATCGGAGGTGAAGGAAATGGCGGAATTATCTATCCTGATGCACATTATGGAAGAGATTCCTTAGTTGGTGTTGCTTTGTTTTTAAGCCATTTGGCCGAGAAAAAAATCTCTGCTAAAGAGTTACGAGAATCCTATCCGCAATATTTTATGAGTAAAAATAAGATTCAGTTAACACCACAAATCAATGTGGAAGAATTGCTATTAAAAATAAAAGAAAAATATAAAAACGAAAAAGTTTCGACCATAGATGGTGTAAAAATTGATTTTAAAAATGAATGGGTACATCTAAGAAAATCAAATACCGAACCGATTATTAGAATTTATACCGAAAGCACAACTCCGGAAAAAGCAACTGAATTAGCACAAAAAATGATGCAAGAAATAGCGGAAATTGCCGGGATTTAACCAAACATTTTCTTAAAAACCCAAGCAGGACCAATTAATAAAAACTGTATATCTTTAAAAAAGGAAGGTTTTTTTCCTTCTATTTTATGTCCGTAAAATTGACCAATCCATGCTACAACAAATAGGCCTAAATTAAAGTAAAACAAATTTACATATTTAGATAAGTAATAATTTAAAACCAATACCAAAACAGAAAATAACAACATCCTTAAAAAGGTTTTAATAGATAATTGCAAATAAAGTAACAACACTCCAATTAAAAACACACTTGACCAATTTACAAATAAAGGGCTTTTAATTGGTATAATACGCTGTAAAAAAGAAGTATCAATTGCCATTAACATACCAATAATACTAAAATAAATGAGTGGTACACAAATATAATGTATCGCTTGATTTTTAGGATTTTGATGGCTAACAGCATATTCTGCAAACCAATTTTGTTCTGATTTCATAAAATAAGATTTAAAATGTTAAAGATAAGAAATTCATAAAAAAAGAAACAAAATATTTTTTAAAACTTATTTTAGAAAAAACTTGCTGTAAAAAAATATGTTCTTATATTTGCACTCGCAAAAATGGCGAGGTAGCTCAGTTGGTTAGAGCATCGGATTCATAACCCGAAGGTCGGCAGTTCAAGTCTGCTCCTCGCTACAACTTTTAAAAACACTTCATATTTGTATGAGGTGTTTTTTATTTGAAAATATTTTGTCGATGCCATTCTAAATTTTCAAGATTCGGTAAAAATCGCTTATCTTTTGGTAAAATGATTCTCTTTCCATGAAATTGTTTAATGGAGTAGCTCTTATCGGAAACAAAATTTTCATTAAATTTATTAGACACAACAACTTTATAATCTTTATCGATAGTTAGCATTCCTCTATCAAAAGCTCTATGAATATTTGGAGATAAACTAATCCCATTTGTAATTGTATCATCATAAGAAACACTAAAAGGTTTAATATGACAAGCATCTACCATAGAAATGTTAAAAGTTGCATTAATTTGTAAGCCTGTAACAGCACATCTATTCTTATATATAATTGGCACTTTCCTTTTAAAAATTGTACTACGTATAAAAGTTTCTTCAAAATACTCTTCTTCTTTAAGGTTTTTTTGAAGTTCTTTTAAGGTAATTGAATATTCATCAGGGCTATCAAATAATATTTTTTCTTCGGCAGATTTATAATATAAATCACTATTTTTGAAATTAAAATGATGTTTCGTACTTGGAAAATATTTGTCTAAAATAGCATTCAGAAGTTTATTTCTATCGATTTTATTTTGCATAAAATCATACAAATCTTCATCCAAATATACATATTCAACCGCATCATTTAAATTACTAAAAGATTTCATTGCGATTTTAGAATTAACTATACCTTCAAAACCATACTTAGGTTTTAAATACCAAAAACTCGAAGACCTTAAATGATAAAAAGGCAATGCAAAAATACAATGATGATCCGTCTCTACTAAATCACTCCAAATACGTTTAAATTCACCCACCAATTCCGGTGTAATAAACACCTTATTTTCTTTAATATTATCATTATAAAACTGAGAAATAACACTTAACAACAAAATTGGTTTGTGAGGGGCTCCTCCTTTTTTATAATCTCTACGTAAATGCGTAAAATCGTAAATAAATTTATCAAGAGTCTTTTTTTTCAAATTTTTCTATTTAGATAAGCAAATATAAAAATATTACACCTAAAGCCATTTAAAACAACAAAAAAACACAAAAATATTTTGCTATAATTTGCGATTTACATATATTGGCAAAATTATAAATTGAAACTGATGAGTAAGAAAATAAAATTTGAATTAGAATTCCCGATACATGCATCCTCCTCTTTTTTACACCATTACCTTGCTACACCTGATGGTTTAAGCGAGTGGTTTGCCGACAATGTAAATTCAAGAGGTGAACTATTTACCTTTTTTTGGGATGGATCCGAAGAACAAGCAAAACAAAAAATATCCAGTAAGGAAGAAAAAGTACGATATAATTGGCTGGAAGAAGAAGATGAAGATGTTTATTTTGAATTTAAAATAGTAATTGATGAGCTCACCAATGATTTGGCTTTAATTGTAACCGATTTTGCTGAAGAAGATGAAGTGGAAGAACAAAAAATGTTTTGGGAAAACCAAATAGACACTTTAAAACGCTGTATAGGAGCTGCTTAATTACATATGTATGTTAAATTTTAATGGCGAAATTTTTGATAAAGAAAATTTCAAACTTCCGTATAACAACAGAGCATTTTATTACGGTGATGCTTTATTTGAAACTTTAAAGTTTAAAAATAATACTGTTTTTTTTTCTGAAGATCACTATTTTAGATTAATGGCTTCTATGCGTATGTTACGTATGGAAATTCCGCTTTATTTTTCATTTGAATTTTTTGAATCGGAAATCCTAAAAACCCTAAATGCAAATAAACTAACAGAAGCAAGAATTCGTTTTCAAGTTTTTAGAAAAGAAGGTGGTTATTATCTTCCTAAAACAAATGATATTCATTTTCTTATTGAAGTTTCTAATTTACAAGTCACTAAAAAAGAAACTTACGAATTAGATGTCTTTAAAGATTTTTATGTTTATAGCGGATTACTATCTAATTTAAAAACCACAAACCGAATAATTAATGTAGTTGCTAGTATTTTTGCCGATGAAAATCATTTAGACGACTGTATCTTGTTAAACGAAAAAAAACGTGTTGTAGAAACTACTAAGGCAAATATTTTTTTAGTAAAAGGAACGGAAATTCGCACACCTTGTTTAACCGAAGGTTGTATAAAGGGTATTATGCGTAAAAAAGTTATAGAAGAAATACAACGGATTGGTATGTACCAATTAATTGAAACAGAGATTTCTCCTTTTGAAATTCAAAAAGCAGATGCTGTTTTTGTAACAAACTCTATAATCGGCATTCAACCGGTAAAAAAATACCGTAAAAAAATATTCAATACAGCAATAATTGACATCATTACAGAGGATTTTGAAATTGATTTTTAACCTCAATTAAGTCTTGGATCGATGGGTGCATTTGCCCAAATTTTATACTTATTACCAAGTTTTAAAATCTCTTCTTTCCATAAAGTCTTCGGGTTGGTTAAAAACACATTTTTATAAGAGTTCGTTTTAACAATCCATGATTTTTCTTTTAACTCAGAGAATAATTGTCCTTTTGACCAACCGGAATAACCCAGAAAAAACCGAATATCTTTTGGTTGAAGCAACCCTTTAATCAATAAACTTTTTACGGCTTCAAAATTCCCTCCCCAATAAATACCATTTGATATTTTTACACTATCCGGAATTAACTCCGGCACACTGTGCACAAAATATAAATTATTTTTGGCTACAGGTCCGCCTCTAAAAACCGGAAAATCCACATCTAAATCCTGAAATAAATCGGACAAACGATAAGTACTTAACCTATTTAAAACAAAGCCAACAGAACCACTTGTACTATGCTCTGTTAATAAAATTACAGCTCTGCTAAATTCATGATCATCTAATATTGCAGGTTCTGCAATTAATAAATCACCGGTATGTGGTATTGTTTTTATCATATGTATACTCAAATGTAAAAAAAATTCCGGAAATAAAAAAACTCTTCTTAAAAAAGAAGAGTTTTTACATAAAATTTTTTACGTTCTAGTTTACTGCATTTTTCAATTCAGAACCAGCTTTAAATTTTACTACATTTTTAGCAGCAATTTTTATTGTTTCTCCTGTTTGAGGGTTTCTTCCGTTTCTTGCAGCTCTTTTAGATACATCCCAAGATCCGAAACCTACTAATGATACTTTTCCTCCTTTTTTAAGAGTTGATTTTACAGCATCCATCATTCCGCTTAATGCTTTTCCTGCTGCTGCTTTAGAAATACCTGCCTCAGCAGCCATTGCTTCAATTAATTCTGATTTGTTCATAATTAAAATTTTTTAATTGATTAATATTTTGTTTTTGCTATAAAGCAGAGCAAATATAGGTTTTACAAGGGTTTACACAAGTTTTAAGACAACAAATGTTACCTTTTGTTAATAAATAACAGCATTTTGTTAATAACCTTGCTGTAAAAGATGCTATTTTATTACAAATCAAGTAAAATAAAGGTTTAAACCCAATTTATTTTACATATGCATTTTCTGAAAATTTAAAGCCATTTAAAAAACTCACCACATCCATTTTTCGTTTTCCGGCTACTTTTAACTCCTTTATATATATAAAACCTTCAGATACGGCAATTTTCATTTCTTTTTTAGATGTCACAATTTTCCCTACAGGTAAACTATGCTTTTCAACAATTTTATCTGCTTTATAAATTTTCATTTCTACAACATCTTTATCATTGTAGATTGTTGTCCATGCTAATGGATAAGGAGCCAATCCTCTTATTTTATTATATATCGAAACAAGAGAATCCTTCCAATCAATTTTACAAGTATCTTTATATAATTTAGGTGCAGGTTTAAACTCTTTTTTGGGCTGTGGTTTTGTTTTTATTTCTCCTTTCTCTATTTGAGCAATTGTTTCATTGACCAAATCACTACCTAAATACATTAATTTATCGTGTAAATCTCCTGCATTTTCATTAGGAAGTATTTCTATTTCTTTTTGTAGAATAATTTCTCCGGTATCAATTTTATCATCAATAAAAAACGTGGTTACACCGGTTTTCTCTTCTCCATTTATGATTGCCCAATTTATAGGTGCCGCACCTCGATATTGGGGCAATAAAGAAGCATGAAGATTAAATGTACCGTATTTTGGCATTTGCCATACTGCTTTGGGCAACATTCTAAAAGCTACCACAACTTGTAAATTTACATTTAAACTCTTTAGTTCTTCTAAAAAATCTTCATTTTTTAAGTTGGTAGGTTGTACTATTTTTAGGTTATTTTCCAAAGCAAATTTTTTAACGGCGGATTGGTGTATTTTTCGTCCTCTTCCTGCCGGTTTATCAGGTGCTGTTATAACGCCTGCAACGGTATATCCTTTATCTATAATTCCTTTTAAAATGGTTACGGCAAACTCGGGCGTTCCCATAAAAACGATTTTTATGTCTTTTTTATTTTTCATTCGTTTTAATTTATGTAATACTGATTGGCATCATTTTTTTTAATGCTGTTTTGTTCTAACAGAAAGGTAATATTTTTTAAGATAGTTCCTTCCGGAAACGGCAACAAAAATACCAAATCTTTTGCACTGCAACTTTTCTTTTCTCGGATTAATTCCAAAATTTCTTGTGATACTTTTTTAACATTTTTAGTGTTGTTTTTTTTATGTAAACAGACATCACAAATACCACATTCTGTATATTTTTTTTCTTTAAAATATTGCAATAACTGAATGTTTCGGCAAACCGAATCGTTTGTTATGTAATTAAGAATTGCATCTTTTTTTTGTTTTTTTAGCTCATTTCTTAGTAAAACACGCTTTTTTATACGATTTATTACTTTATCATCTTCACGCATTACTAAAAACCGAATAGCACTTACCGTGTCTTTTTTAAGATATCTAATGATATGATCTTTTTCTAAAACTAATAATAATTTAACGATATTTGATTTTCCGGTTTGCATTTTTTTTGCCAAAAAATATTCATCAACAAAAGTTGGATTATCAAAAATTCCGCCATAATAACGCAATAAAGTTTGAATTAATTTTTTTAACTGCTTCTTGTCTTTTTCATATCGAAATAATTCTTGATTTGTACAAATAAATTGTACACTACTTTGTATTTGAAAATCGGTTTCAAAAACTAAAACACCTTCTCTATCTAGTGTCATCAAAGCATTATAGGTTTCAATTAAATTGAGATGGTATTTATTACAAAATTTTGGCAAATCTAAAATAAATTGTTTTTCAGGTTGCTCGCCAATTGCAATTCTAAAATGCTGATTTAAACTAAAATACACCTTTTTTAAAAATGGAATAGCAACAATAGATTTGGCTACTTGTTTTTCGAAATTATAAATTGTAGTGTCGTTATAAAGTAATACGGCAAAACTTTTTTTACCGTTACGTCCTGCTCTTCCGGCTTCTTGCATGTAATTTTCGATGCTTTGCGGAATTGTCATATGAACTACCAACTTTACATTATCTTTATCGATTCCCATACCAAAAGCATTGGTTGCCACCATTACAGGTATTTTTTCTTCCATCCAATTTTGATATGCTTTTTCCTTATCGGAAGCAAACATTCCGCCATGATAATAACTTGATTTAAAATTTTGCGTGTTTAGATAATCGCTTAATTCTTTAGTTTGCTTTCGCGAAAAAACATAAATAATGGTCGGTTTTTTAATCTTTGTAAGCATCTGTTTCAGCTTAAAAAAAAGATCTTCCGTTTTATAAATTTGATACGCTAAATTTTCTCTAACAAAAGATTTTTTATAGATTTGAGGTGTTTTCAACTCCAAATACCTAACAATATCATCTACTACTTTATCTGTTGCCGTTGCAGTTAAAGCAAGAATTGGAGTGATTGGAAACAATTCACGAAGAACAGCAATTTTAAGGTATGATGCTCTAAAATCATGACCCCATTCTGAGATGCAATGTGCCTCATCTACGGCAATTAAATTAATGGTAAGTTGCTTTAATTTAGATTGTATAAAATTGGATTGCAGTCGTTCAGGCGAAAGATATAAAAATTTTGTTTTTCCAAAAAGGAGGTTATCAAAAATATCTACTATCTCATTTTCATGGATAGAACCGGTAATTGCTACTGCTTGAATACCTCGTTTTTTTAAACCTGCCACTTGATCTTTCATCAAAGCAATTAATGGCGAAATAACCACGCAAATACCGTTTTGCATTAAACCCGGAATTTGATAACACAAAGATTTTCCGCCACCGGTAGGCAAAAGAGCTACAGTGTCTTTTTGCTCTAAAACTGCTTGAATAATTTCTTCTTGTGGCGTTCTAAAACTATCATAATGCCAATGTTTTTGAAGAATTTCTAATGCAGTCATCTATAAATAATCGCTATTTTATATTTTCTAAAATAAAGGATGTTCTTTCATTGATTGTTCCTACAGGTACCTCAACAATATGATAACCTAAATTACCATACGCAGATTTTAAATGGTTATGTATTGCCAAAGATTGTTCAAAACTTTCGTATCGCTCATTGTCGGTAATGTAAATATCTTTCCAAGGAGGCATTAAAAAAATCGTATCAAAATATTTGTTTTTTTTACTTTCATCCACAAAAATATCAGGATATGTTACACCTAAATAATTCATATATGCAAAAACATCCGGAATACCTCTATCAAAAAACACCATATTACTATCTAATTTTTCGGCTTTTTTAAATTGTTGCACACGACCTTCCAACAATAATTTACTAAATAACATTGGATCTTTTAAAAAAAGTTGTTCAATACCATTTTTACGAGCCATTAAAGTTACTTCTCTTGAAATTTCATGCATGCATTCAAAATTTCGGTTTTCCAATTCTTTGATAACAGTAGATTTTCCGGTTCCGGGACCTCCTGTAATGACAATCTTTTTTTGCATATCTATATTTAATAGAATGCAAAGATATGGAAATATGTTTACAACCTTAAATCCAATTATTTTTTTGTACATTTAGGTTAATTTTAAAAATGGTTTTATACATTCGCATAAAATTTAGTTACAATGGAAAATAACAAAAATAAAAATACAGAAAACACAACAAATAAAAGAGAGGAATTCTACAAAAAATTAAAAGAATCTTTGGATAATACAACCAAATTTCCGGCTGATTATCTGTTTAAATTTATCGTTCCTACCAATCATACTTCTTTAAATTTAGAAAAAGAAGCTTTACACAAAGAAAAAGAAGATATTGATAAAAAGGATACGGAAGCAATTTCGGCTATAAACAATAAAATTGATGCTGTTAACGCTAAAATTAAAGCGGAAGATAAAAAATTAGAACAAGTAGATGCCATCTTTGATTCTAAAAATGCTTCTATTAATACTAAAAAATCAAAATCCGGTAAATATACCAGTAAAACAATTAAAGTAAAAATGGATTCTTCTGACGATGTAATCAAGAGTTATAAAGAAGCAGAAGATATTGACGGCATCATTTCTTTGTGATATTTTTAACAACAAATTACCATAATTATACTATTTTTGAGGCGTTTAAAATACCCTGAAATTACATTTATAAAACAAAATTTAATAACCATGATTAAAAAGATTTTCTTTGCACTTTTTATAATATCGTTTGCAACATCTGCACAAACTAAAAAAGAAAAAGTATTGCTAACTATTGATGGAAAACCGGTTTACACATCAGAATTCCTTAGGGTTTATAATAAAAATAGAGATATTGTTAGCGAAGAAAATAAAAAAAATATAGACGAGTATTTAGACCTTTTTGTAAACTACAAATTAAAACTACAAGAAGCTCATGACTTAAAATTAGACACTATTCCTTCTTACTTACGCGAGTTTAATAAATACAAAAAACAATTGGTCGAACCTTATCTAAAAGACCGAAAAGTTACCGATAATTTAGTAAAAGAAGCTTATAATCGCATGAAGGAAGAAATAAATGCCAGTCATATTTTAATTACTCTTCCACCAAATGCAACTCCAAAAGATACTTTAAAAGCATACAATACATTAATTGAAGCCAGAAATAAAATTCTAAACGGTGAAAGTTTTGAAGCTGTAGCAAAAAAATATTCTAAAGATCCAAGTGTAAAACAAAATGGAGGAAAACTTGGCTATTTTACTGCTTTTTCTATGGTTTACCCTTTTGAAACGGCTGCTTACAACACCAAAAAAGGAGAAATTTCTATGCCATTTAGAACACGATTTGGCTACCATATCGTTAAAATAAACGACAGAAGACCTTCTAAAGGTGAAATAAAAGTAGCTCATATTATGATTCGTGAAAAGAAAGGACAACCTGATTACGCTAAAAATCAAATAAATGACATTTACAATAAATTTAAACAAGGTGAATCGTTTGAAAAATTAGCCAAACAATATTCCGATGATAAAATGAGTGCTATGAAAGGTGGTGTTCTTAAACGCTTCTCTTACGGAAGAATGATACCTGAATTTGCAGATGTTGCGTTCTCTTTAAAAAATAAAGGAGATGTTTCAAAACCTTTTAAAACAAAATTCGGCTGGCATATTGTTAAATTAATCGATAAATATCCGGTAAAATCTTATGACGAATTAAAAGATTTTATTACAAAAAAAGTTGAAAAAGGAGATCGCTCTGTTGTTGTTGGTAAATCAATGGCTAATAAATTAATGAAAAAATACAACGTAAAAATAAATGATGCTGTTTTAGAGAAATACCTCAACAATCCAAAAAATAATACATCAGATACAGATATTCTTTTCTCAATCAAAGAAAAAAACTATTCTGTTGCCGATTTAAAAAATTACCTTAAAAAGAAAAGAGACAAAACCTACCAAGATTTTATAGATGATATGGTTTTAGAATATTATAAAAATCACCTTGCAGAAGAAAATCAAGATTTTGCAAATACACTACAAGAATATAAAGACGGACTTCTATTATTTGATTTATTACAAAAAAAGATTTGGACTAAAGCCGAAAAAGATACCGTTGGTTTACAACAATTCTACAATAACCATATTGAAAATTACAACTGGAAAAAAAGAGTTAAAGCAGAAATCGCTTCTTGTACAAAAAAAGAAAAATGTGAAGTGGTTAAAAATCTGCTAAAAGCAAACACACCAATTGAAAAAATTAAAGATATTGTAAATGACGGCGCTACAATTAACGTTTTATTTACTTCCGGAACATATGAAATAAACTCAAGCAAACTTCCAAAAAATATAGAAATTAAAAAAGGAGTTACCAATGTAATTTCAGAAGGTGAAAATGATTTTAAAGTAGTAAAAATTGAAGATATCCTTCCGGAAACGACTAAAAAACTGGACGAAACAAGAGGAAAAGTAATTAGTGACTATCAAGATTATTTAGAAAAAGAATGGATAAGTGATTTGCATAAAAAATACAGTGTAAAAAGAAATAAAAAACAGATTAAAAAATTAAAGAAAAAATATAAATAATGCGAATTATTCTCTTGTCTTTTTTACTGTTAAACCTTATTTCTTGCAAATACTTACAACCTGTGGATGATGATCAAGGTGATGTAATTGCAAACGTTGGTGAAGCAAAATTATACAAAAAAGATTTAGCCAAATTATTACCTAAAAATATCGAAAAAGAAGATAGCACACTCTTGGCTACTAAGGCAATAAATTCTTGGGCAAAACAAGAATTATTTTATCAAAATGCCAAATTAAACTTATCGGAAGAACAAGAAGGAATTAACAAATTAGTAGAAAAGTACAAACAAGACCTACTAATTAATAAATATAAAGAAGCATTAATAGATAAAAATTTAGATACCGTTATAACACATCAAGATATAGAAAAATTTTATCAAGAAAATAAAAATATTTTTAAATTAAATGAAAAACTTATCCGATTTCGGTTTCTACAAACCAATAAAGATTTAAGCGATTTAAAAAATGTAATCTCTTTGTTTAAATCAGATAGTATTCATAATCTGGATTCTTTACACAATAAAGAACTGGAATTTAAAGCTTATCATTTACAAGATTCGGTTTGGGTAAAATTTAATGATGTTGCAAAACGAATTAAACCATTCAATAAAATTAATTTTAAAAAATTAAAACCAAATAAAACCATTAAAATTGAAAACGATGCAGATTTATATCTATTTAAAATTTTTGAAATACGTAATAGAAATGAAATCGCTCCACAAGATTATGTAAAGCCAACTATTAAACAAATGATTTTACATGACCGAAAATTAAAAGAACAAAAAAACATAGAAAAAACATTACTTAACGATGCAATTAAAAACGGAAAATTCCAAATTTATGAATAAATTAATCACTTCTTTGCTACTAATTTTAGCAATTACAATAACGGGTAAAGCACAAGAAAAAACCAAAATAGACGGCGTTGCCGCAGTTGTAGGTAATAACATTGTTTTATACTCAGAGATAAAAGCGGCAAAACAACAAATTGAACAAGAGCAAGAAGATAAAAAAGATGTTTCTGAATGCTCTATCTTAGAAAAAATATTAACCGATAAATTATTAGCACATCACGCCGTAGTAGATAGTTTAACAGTAGATGAAGGAACTATAAACTCAGAGGTTGAAAGAAAAATAAACTACTTTAAAAAACAATTAGGCAATGATAAGAAAATGCTCGAATTCTTTGGCTTTAACAATTTAGTCGATATGAAAAAAGAATTAGCAAATGTCGAAAAAGAAAGTGCTTTAATCAGAAGAATGCAAGCAAAAATTACCGAAAATACCGATGTAACTCCCGAAGAAGTTACGCGTTACTTTAACTCTCTTAAAAAAGACGGGAACTTACCGGAGTTTGGAACTGAAGTAGTAATCGGTCAAATTGTTGTAGATGCGCAAAGTGATAAAAAACAAGAAGAAAAACTGATTAAAAAATTAAATGAAATAAAAAAAGATATCGAAAACGGAGCTAGCATGCGTCTAAAAGCAATATTATACTCTAAAGATCCTGCTGCAAGTAAAGAAGGTGAAGGCTCCGGAGGATTATATCACGGCATTACTCTAGAAACTCCTTTTGTAAAAGAATTTAAAGAAAAAGCATTTAGCTTAGAAGAAGGTGAAATATCTGAACCTTTTAAATCGCAATTTGGTTACCACATCGTTAGAGTAGAAAAAATCAGAGGAAAACAACGTGATGTAAGACATATTTTATTACAATACGAAATATCAGATGAAATGCTAGAAAAAGCAAAAGATTCCTTAAAACATATTAAAAATGATATTTTAACCAATAAAATTTCTTGGGATGATGCCGTAAAAAAATACTCTTCAGATAAAGAAACCAATAAAAATCACGGTTTACTAATTAATCCGGTAACCAATGACACACATTTTGAACTTTCAAGAATGGATCCGGCTCTTTATGCTCGAATTAGCAACTTAAAAAAAGGAGAAATCTCCGATGTGTTTTACGATGAAACTCGCGAAGGAAAAAAAATGTATAAAATCTTACTTCTTAAAGATAAAGTTGAAGCTCATAAAGCCGATTTAGATAAAGATTATGTTAAAATAAAAAATCTGGCACTTCAAAAAAAGAAACAAGAAATTATAAATAATTGGGTAAAGGAGAAAATTAAAGATACATACATAAAAATCCATAACCAATACAAAGATTGTGATTTTCAATACAATTGGTTAAAAAAATAACCAAATGTATTTACAGTTAAATTATATTTATTACTTTTAGCGAGCTATAAAAGAAAATACAAACCTTTAACGAAAAAAAATCGTTTAAAATTATAAAGAAATATGTCTGATGTTGCTGCTGTAAAAAAATTAGTAAACCAATATAAAACACTTAAAGAAGAAATTGCTAAAATTATCATTGGTCAAGAGGAAGCTGTTGACCATGTTTTATTGTCAATTTTTTCCGGAGGACATTCCTTTTTAGTTGGTGTTCCCGGATTAGCAAAAACCTTATTGGTAAACACCGTTGCACAAGGTTTGGGCTTGCAATTTAAACGCATTCAGTTTACACCTGATTTAATGCCAAGTGATATTATAGGAAGTGAAATTTTAGGTGAAGATCGCAAATTTCAATTTGTAAAAGGTCCTATTTTTTCCAACATTATTTTAGCCGATGAAATTAACCGGACACCTCCAAAAACGCAAGCTGCACTTTTAGAGGCAATGCAAGAAAAAACCGTTACCGTTGCCGGACATTCATACACTTTAGACAAACCGTTCTTTGTATTAGCAACACAAAATCCAATTGAGCAAGAAGGAACTTACCCGTTACCGGAAGCACAGTTAGACCGGTTTATGTTTTCCATATTTTTAGACTACCCAAGTTTTAACGAAGAAATTGCTATTGTAAAAGCAACAACATCAAATATAAATAATTCGGTAAATGCAATTTTAAATGCACAAGAAATATTGGATATCCAACAATTAATACGAAGAATTCCCGTAGCCGATAACGTAGTGGAATACGCTGTAAACCTCGTTGCTAAAACACGTCCTAAAAGTGAAAAAGCCTCCGAAATGGTTAAAAGATATATAGATTGGGGAGCAGGTCCAAGAGCATCTCAAAATCTTATTTTAGGAGCAAAAGCACATGCTGCCGTAAACGGGAAATATTCGCCGGATATTGAAGACGTACAAGCAGTAGCAAAAGGCATTTTACGTCATCGAATTGTTAAAAATTATAAAGCAGATGCCGAAGGAATAACAGAAGAAAATATTATTGAAGATTTGTTTTAATAAAATGATTTTAAAAACAGAATATCATCATTTTTATCAACCTTACCTAAATCAGGTTGACCTAAACAGTACTATTATTGATAATTTACAAGATAGTCTTAATGCTGTTTTTAACTTATTAGGAAATTTACCGGAAGAAAAAATAAATTACCGCTACGCTCCAAATAAATGGAGCATCAAACAATTGGTACAACATATTATTGATACAGAACGTGTTTTTTCTTATAGAGCTCTTGCTATTTCCAGGAAAGACAAAACAAACTTGCCCGGTTTTGATGAAAATGAATACGTTGCTAATGCCAATAACAATACAAATTTTACGGACTTACTGAAAGAATTTTCACTACTCAGAAAATCAAATATTGCAATGTTTAAAAATTTTACTCCTGAAATACTAGAACAAACAGGCAATGCTAATGATGCTAAAATTTCAGTAAGAGCTATTGGCTATATTATGAGCGGTCACGTACTCCATCATCTACAAATTATTGAAGAGAGGTATTTGTAATTTAATCATGCTAATTCTATTTTGTGTCTAAAAATTTTAACTTTTAAAATAATAATTCTTAAATTATTGGAAAAACTTAAAACTAAAATAAATTTCACAAATTCAATTAGAAATCAATTTAAAATAAGTGTTTTAATCGGGTTTTTTATTTTTTTTATACTAAAATTTATAAGTCCTTTTAATAGTAATGAGTTCCATTCCAGGCACAAAACCTTTTATTTATTAGGCTTTGGACTAATTACAACTATTTTATATTTTTTTCATAGTAATATAGAAACTTTATTTTATAGGAAAAATAAAAAAAATTGGACTGTCAAAAACGAAATTTTTTCACTATTTATTTTCTTCTTAATTTCAGGAACAATTATCTATCTTTATAACTATATATTTATTAATCAATACAAATATTCCTTTAAAAGTCATTGTGAATATCTCATAAAAAGAGTATTCGTTTTTATTCCAATAGTTTTACCATTTCTTGTATTTCTACGAAATTATTTTGGGGAATTAAATAAAGAAAAATTACACAATAAATATATAACCATTAAAGGATATAATAAAAAAGAAAAATTAAAAATTAAGGAAGATAAATTAAAATACATCAAGGCTTCCGAAAATTATATTATTATCGTTTTTCTTAATAAAGAAAAAGAAATTAAAACAATAATGTTTCGTAGCACATTATCAAATGTACATAAACAACTTCCTTTTTTAGAAAAATGCCATCGCTCTTATTTAGTAAACACGAAAAATATTAAGGAAATTAAGGGGAATTCTCAAAATGCAATTATTCTATTTAAAAATCACAATGCGAAAATACCACTTTCAAAAACTTTTTATAAAAAAATTCTTACAATAGTTAATAATAACTCCTAAATACAGTTATTATTTTGTCACTAATTTTAGTGTTTTATCACAAACTAATTCTATTATTAAATTAGAAAACTAAATTTGATTTCTCAATATTTTAATAAAAAAATTATGAAACTACTTATTATAGCCTTTTCAATTTTGAATCTAAGTTCGATTTTCGCACAAACTCATAAGAATGAAAATTATAAAACTGAAATAAATTTTGGTAACGGATTTATTGTAACCTCATTTTTAAAAGTAAAACAAAAAAAGAACAAAATTAGATTGACATCGCCTAAAAATTCAGATGTAAGACTGGTAGGTTTTTTAAAAGCAAAAACAGGGCGATTATTGGGTAAAAGCCCTAAAAAAGGGATTTTAGTAAGAATTAATGCTGTTCTAAAAAAAGATAGTTTATCAGGTTATATCTCAACGACATTACTCGATAAATTACAATTAAAAGGGAAACTAAAAAATGGCTTATTAACAGGTATAATTTACAAAAACAAAAAAATCGTTGGAAATATTAAAGGAAAAAAGAGCAAACAAACAAAAATAAAATACAGTCATTTGTATCAAAAAATAATAAAACTTACCGAACAAAATTTATTTTCACACGAATTTTTAAAATCGGATAAATGGAAAAAATATAAAAAAGAATTAAAAAAGAAATTAGATAAAGTCCAAGATGATATAGAATTATATATTGCCTTTAAAATGTTAAATTTCAAGCTTCCTTTTAGCCATTATTATTTGATTATACGAGAAAAATCAAATAAAAAGATGGATGAAATCAAGGAACAAGCAGTTGTTTACGAAAAGAAAAATGCAAATACCGATTATCTTAAAATTAAAAATTTTAGTACTTCTCAAAAAGAATTATCAATTATTTTACCCAAAATTTTAAAATCCAAACCCAATAATCTCATTATAGATTTAAGGGATAATCCGGGAGGTGGAATTGAGGCCGCTTTTGAATTTGGAAAATATTTCATAAGCAACAACTCAGAAATCGGATTTTTTGTTACTAATAAACTTCAATATACAGGATTCGATTATCAGTTGTTTAGAACTCTTCCAAAAGCAAAGCCTCAAACTACTATCGAATTTATTGAATACTTAAAACACAAAAAAGGAGCACAACTTGTTTTTGATAAGTCTAATATACCTACGTTTTCGGGACATCTTTATGTTTTAACCAATCGATACACAGGTAGTACTTGTGAACCTATTGTTTATATACTAAAAAAGAGTAAAACAGCAACAATTATCGGAGAAAAAACAGCAGGAGCAATGCTAAGTGGTACTTCGTTTAATCTTTCCGATAAATACAACCTTTTCATACCAATAGCAGATTTTTATACTCGAGATGGTGTTCGTCTCGAAGGACTTGGTGTTACTCCTGATATTATTACAAAATCAGATGAAGCCTTGAATAAAACATTAGAAATTATAAAGAAAAATAAATAGCACATAAATCCACCACATTAATACAAGTTGTTTAATTAATCCCTAAAAATAAACACCTAAAAACTGCCATTTATTAACATTAGAATACACAAGTGCCGGAGCAGGAATTTTAATAAAATTAACCGTATTAAAAAGTAATTTTAAAAATTTTGATTTGGTTTTGATTTTCGTCAAATCCACATCTAACGAAAGATAAAACTGACGGTAACGGTTGTCCATTGGAATATTATTTCCGTGTAACATTCCTTCTGCTCCGTAGCCAAAAGCCACATTTAACCATTTAGGGAATTTACTTTTTTTGTTAAAAGACCAAATATTAACCGATAACCAATAGGTTTGCCCGTTATAATCTTTTAAAGTTTGTTCCATAAAATTAGCACCTAACAAATCCGGATTTTGAAATGCATAATCGGTTTGGTGAAAGGAATATTTTAATAAAATACGTTGTTCATTCCATAACAATTCTTGACCTACCAACAAACCGGTACCCGATAAATTTGCCAACATATCACCTGTTGAAAACCCCCATTCTTTTGAAAATCCGTCCATTACCTCAACCGTAGTTAAAAAAACAAAACCTAAACTACTTCCAAACAACAATTGATTTTTTTTAGATTCACCTGACCAATCCAGTAATTCCATTCCGATTTTACCAACATAATACGAAGTCATCATATGTCCAATTTTATCCATCTGCAACCATTCTTTATTATCATTAATTGTATGAAAATGGCTTCTTGGATATTTTGCATACCACAATTGGTTTAGACCAAGCATCGAAACACCATAAGTTGTTAAACCGGAATACAACAAAACCTTTCTTTTTTGTATGTTTAAGCTGTCCGATTTTTTAAAAAAAGGATTGTTTTGTGCATAAAAAATTTGAGAAACAACTAAAAATAATATAACTACACGGTATTTCATTAATTTTTAGGAGCTTTATCTTTATGTTTAAATCTACGGTGCGACCACATATAAAATTCCGGTTTTTCTTTAATTTGCTGTTCTACATTATCTAAAAACATATCGGTAATTTCATAATCTTGATAATTTTTTGGGTTCTTCGTTAACACTTTAAACTCTGTTTCATAAAATCCGCGTTTTATTTTTTTAGTCTTCATCATAACAACCGCAAAATCATTTCTTTTCGCCAAATATTCGGCACCTGTATGCACAGGAACTTTAACCCCAAAAAAGGCTCGCCAATAACGTGTTTTATAAACCATTGGTGATTGATCGCTTAACAAACCGTAAATTGCGGTAATATTCTTTTTTTTATTTTCTTCTAAAAATGTAATCAATCTTCCGGTTGTTTGCAAAGCTGTACCAAATCTACCTCTGGATTTACGGATGACCTTATCAAAATATTTGTTCTGAATACGACTATAAGCAGCAACTCCCAAACAATCTACATAGGTATTTAGAATAAAAATCCACTCCCAATTTGCATAATGTGAACCCATTAAAATAATACTCTGTCCATTATTTACAATATTTTGAATTACCTCAATATTTTTAAACGTATATCGGTTTTTAAGGTTTTTTTCCGAAATGGTAAACGATTTTAACATTTCAATAAAAATATCGATAAAATGACGGTAAAATTTCTTCTGAATTTTAATAATTTCCTTTTCATCTTTATCCGGAAAAGCTATTTTTAAATTATTATTTACAACCTCTTTGCGATAACCAAATACATAATAAACCAAATAATAAAAAAAATCGGATATTTTATAAAGAACCGGTAAAGGCAAAATTGAAAAGAACCAAATTATTGGATATACTAATAAAAAAAGGAGTAATTGCATTCTTAAAATTTTAAGCAAATATCGGATTTTTAATTTTATATTTGTATAATCTAAATAAAAATATAATGGATATCATTACACTAATTATTATTGGTATTACCGCAGCTATATCGTATAAAGGTTTTAACGATAGAGACTTTTTTGACAAATATAAATTTAATATAAGTGCTATAAAACGAGGCGAAAAAATACGATTTCTTTCTGCAGGGTTTTTACATGCAGATATGATGCATCTTATCTTTAATATGCTAACCTTATACTTCTTTGCAAATTATATTATCTTCCATTTAGGTCGTATTAATTTTGTAATTATTTATTTAGGAAGTTTGCTTGCCGGAAATTTAATTACGTATTATTTTCACAAAAATCAACCAAATTACAGTGCTATTGGAGCTTCGGGAGCTGTAATGGGAATTTTATACAGTGCCATTTTAATTAATCCACATATCACATTAGGTCTTTTTGGAATTATTCCGATTCCGGGATTTGTCTTTGCAATAGGTTATTTGGTTTATTCTATTTACGGTATGAAAAACAGTATTGGTAATATAGGTCATACGGCTCATCTTGGAGGAGCAATTGCAGGTTATTTACTAACTATTTTATTGTATCCGCAAGTTTTAGAAACCAGTAGAACTATGGTAATTGTCTTGGCGATACCTATAATTTTAATTTACGTTTTTAGAGATAAGATAAAACTATAACTAAAAAATCTCCGCTAGCATACATCGCACACTGCCACCACCAAATTTTTCGATTGTTGGTATGGAAACACTTACAATTTTACCAAATTTTTCCAATTGTAAAATTTGCACTTCCGTAAGTGATTTTTTTGCCCGATTGCTCATTACGATAATATCGGAATTATTTCCCTTTAACAAAAGTGTGTTTCCTGCAAAACTAGCGATTTGATCTTCTGTTAATTTAATAATTTCCTTACCGGAATTTTTTAACGAAAGTAACACCTTTTCTCGTTCTGACAAATCATCAATTGCATCTAAACAAATCATGGCATAATCTGTACCAATACTCATCATTACATTTGTGTGATAAATTGGTTTTCTATAATTTTCAACTGTTTGGAAAGATGTAAAAGTAACAGGTTTATACTTATTTTCACTACAAAATTGCATAAAAAGAGATTTATCGGCACGAGATGATAAAGAACAATATGCAACATTATTTTTTCTGTCTAATACCATTGCTCCTGTGCCTTCTAAAAATTTATTTTCAGTTTCAAAGGATGTATAATCAATAATTTTACGGTACTTAAATCCGGATAAAGCAATTGTATCTAAAATATCCAAACGCCTTTCTTTACGTCTATTTTCGGCAAGCATCGGATACAAAACTACTTTTTCGTTTCTATGAAAAGAAATCCAATTATTAGGGAATATCGCATCAGGCGTAAAAGGCGATATGGTATCTTTAATTGAAATTACTTGTATTCCGTTAGATTGTAATATTTCTTTTAAACCTAAAAATTCCTCCAAAGCAAATTGCTGTACATGTTTTGAAGGAATTGTATCATCTTGTTTTTGATAATAATTTGATTTAACGGTTTCTTCATTCATCTGAAAAGAAACTGGTTCAATCATCAAAACAGTATTCGTTACAAAATTTTTATGCATCAATATTTGTATTGTAAACTTTTTCAGTAACCGTTTCCAAAATATCAAAAGCGGTTTCAGCCATAACATTTCCTTTGATATCTAATAACGGATTTACCTCTACAAACTCAATACAAACTACTTTTTTCGAATCAATAATACGCTTTGTAATATCCTTTATTTCTTGCGGATCAAAGCCTTTTGGCACAGGTGTTCCGGTTCCGTAAGAAACCATATCGCAATCCATACTATCTACATCAAAAGAAATATAAATCACATCGCAATTTTTTAATTTGTCTAATGCTTCATCTACGCAAACATCTAAACCGCGATAACGAACTTCTGCAACTTTATAATTTCTAATATTATATTTTTCAATTTGTGCATCCTCAGGAGCTTCAGTATCTCGAACACCAAAATAAACCAAATCTTCCGGCAATAATTTCTGCACAGGTATTTCAATATTTTTCATTCTCTCCCACAACTCTGCCGTATCTCTAGAAACTTCATTTACCTGATAATCTAAATTATCATCCGCAATAGCAGCTGCCAAAGGCATACCGTGAATATTTCCGGAAGGCGAAGTATATGGCGAATGAATATCTGCATGTGCATCAATCCAAATTACACCAACACGCTGTCGCGGAAAAGCCGCTTTTACTCCACTTATACTTCCTAATGCAGAAGAATGATCACCGGACAAAACAATGGGAAATCTCTTTTCCTGCAAGTTAACTTTAACATGATTTGCCACTCTAATACATTGTGTTAAAACACTATCTATTCTTTTTGCAAACGAATTATTTACTTTGTTATAAATGGATTCATTTTCGGTTACTACATCTTCATGAGCAAATTTATTAAAATAATCATTTTGTGCATTTATTGCAGCAATTTCAATGGCATCGACTCCTAAATCGGAACCTCTTGTTCCTGCACCAATATCGGATCTATTCTTAATTAATCTAATAGATTTCATAATATATTGTTTAAACCAAAGACTGCCTTACGACAGTCTTTTTGTTTTATTAATTTATCTTTTATTTATCGGTACAAACTTACGTAATTTTTCTCCTACGTATAATTGTCTTGGTCTTCCGATAGGTTCATTATTTAAACGCATTTCACGCCACTGGGCAATCCATCCCGGCAATCTACCAATAGCAAACATTACGGTAAACATTTCGGTAGGAATACCTAATGCTCTATAAATTATACCGGAATAAAAATCTACATTTGGATATAATTTACGTTTCACGAAATACTCATCTTGTAAAGCTACTTTTTCCAACTTTTTAGCAATTTCCAAAATAGGATCTTCAATACCTAAATCAGCTAAAACTTCATCTGCCGATTTTTTAATAATTCTCGCTCTAGGATCAAAATTTTTATATACACGATGACCAAATCCCATTAAACGGAAAGAATCATTTTTATCTTTTGCTTTATTGATGTATTTTTCTACGTCACCACCATCTTTAGCAATATCTTCCAACATTTCAATTACAGCTTGATTTGCACCTCCATGTAATGGTCCCCAAAGAGCGGAAACACCTGCCGAGATAGAAGCAAACATACCAGCATGCGAAGAACCAACCAGACGCACCGTAGAAGTAGAACAGTTTTGCTCATGATCTTCATGTAAAATCAATAATTGGTCCAATGCGTTTACAACTATTGGATTAGGTTTATATGGTTCAGTTGGAATTTTAAACATCATTTCCAAAATATTTTCGATATATCCAACTTGATTGTTGGCATAATTTAGTGGTTCTCCTAAATTCTTTTTGTGTGCCCAAGCTGCAAGTACCGGAATTTTAGCTAAGGTTTTACAAATTGCCTGATACATTTCTTCTTCATCTTCTATATTAACAGACTGCGGATTAAAAGCAGTCAAAGCAGAAGTTAACGAAGATAAAATACCCATTGGATGTGCACTTTTAGGAAAACCATCAATAATGTCTTTCATTTCTTCATTAATCATGGTGTAAGACTTGATTGTTTTTATAAACTTATCAAATTCTATTTTTGTTGGTAATTCACCAAAAATAATTAAATATGCTACTTCTAAAAAAGTAGAATTTTCGGCTAAATCTTCTAAAGCATAACCTCTATATCGTAAAATTCCTTTTTCACCATCTAAAAAAGTAATTTTACTTTTACAAGAACCGGTATTTTTAAAACCTGGATCTAATGTAATTAAACCTCCTGTTAATACTCTTAATTTTTTGATATCGATGGCTTTTTCACCTTCGGTACCTATTTCAATCGGCAATTCTATTCGCTCACCATTTACCTCAATTATTGCTTTATCTGACATAATTTTATTTTTTAATATTCTCTAATAATTCGGCTACTAATTTACAATTTTTTAGGCAATCTGTAAAGCTAAAATATTGTTTTTTATCAACCGTAAATATGAAAAAAGCTGTTGTTAAAACAACAGCTTTTAGCTTTATTCCTGATTGTGTATTAACCCGAAAAACTACATTTTAATTTTAAACGCATTTTCTTTTGGAAAAAAAGCAGTTTCACCTAATTCTTCTTCAATACGTAACAATTGATTGTATTTTGCTATTCTATCAGTTCTTGAAGCGGAACCGGTTTTTATTTGTCCGGTATTTAATGCTACTGCTAAATCAGAAATTGTAGTATCTTCGGTTTCACCGGAACGATGCGAGATAACACAGGTAAATCCGGCATTTTGTGCCATATTAACAGCAGCAATGGTTTCGGTTAAAGTACCTATTTGATTTAATTTAATTAAAATGGAATTTGCTGCGTGTTCTTTAATTCCTCTTTCTAATAATTTAACATTGGTAACAAATAAATCATCTCCTACGATTTGCACTTTATCACCAATTTTAGCGGTTAAGTATTTCCATCCTTCCCAATCATTTTCGTCCATTCCGTCTTCAATAGAAATTATAGGGTATTTACCGGATAATTCAGCCAAATAATCAGCTTGTTCTTCTGATGTTAAAATACGTCCTTTTTTTCCTTCAAATTTAGTGTAATCATATTTCCCATCTACATAAAATTCAGATGCAGCACAATCTAAAGCCAATAATACTTCTTTTTTTGGTTGATAGCCTGCTTTTTCAATTGCTTTTAAAATGGTTTCAATAGCATCTTCTGTTCCGACAAAATTTGGGGCAAAACCGCCTTCATCGCCAACAGCAGTACTTAAACCTCTATCGTGTAATATTTTTTTAAGGTGATGAAAAATTTCGGTTCCCATTTTAATGGCTTCCGAAAAATTATTCGCTCCAACAGGCATAATCATAAACTCCTGAAAAGCAATTGGTGCATCTGAGTGCGAACCACCATTTATAATATTCATCATAGGTACAGGTAAAGTATTTGCACTTACACCTCCGATATAACGATATAACGGCATCCCTAATTCATTAGCTGCTGCTTTTGCAATTGCTAAAGAAACACCTAAAATGGCATTTGCTCCTAAAACGGATTTATTCTCTGTTCCATCAAGTTCAATCATTAAATCGTCGATGGCATTTTGCTCAAAAACGGAAACTCCGATTAATTGATCTGCAATAATATTATTTACATTGGAAACTGCATTTTTTACACCTTTTCCCATGTAATCTTTTCCGCCATCACGAAGTTCTACTGCTTCATGCTCTCCTGTGGATGCTCCTGAAGGAACAGCGGCTCTTCCTAACACTCCGGTTTCTGTTAATACATCTACTTCTATTGTTGGATTCCCTCTGGAATCAAATATTTGTCTTGCGTGAATATCTACAATTACACTCATAATATTTTAATTTAAAATTTTGTTTTTATGTTCTTTTATTCGTTGTATAAATTCATCAAATAAATAAGATGAATCATGTGGCCCGGGACTTGCCTCAGGATGATATTGTACCGAGAAACAATTTTTATTTTTCATTTGCATTCCTGCAAGAGTTGCATCATTTAAATGCTCGTGTGTCATTTCAAAATCCGGATGTTTCATAACTTGTTCTTTATTAACAACAAAACCGTGGTTTTGCGAAGTAATCTCAGCTTTACCTGATTTTAAATTCTTTACAGGATGATTAATTCCACGATGTCCGTTATGCATTTTATACGTTTCTATTCCGTTTGCAAGAGCAATAATTTGATGCCCTAAACAAATACCAAATAATGGCAAATCTTCTTCTATAATATCCTTAGCTAACTTTTGTGCTTCTTTCAATGGATTTGGATCTCCGGGTCCATTAGATAAAAAATATCCATCAGGGTTAAAATTTTTCATTTCAGAAAGTGTGGCATTATATGGAAAAACCTTTACATAACAATCTCTTTGTATAAAGTTTCTAAGAATATTTTGTTTGATACCAATATCCAAAGCAGCAATTTTGTATTTGGCTTCTGAATTTCCGACAAAATACGGCTCTTTGGTAGATACTTTTGAAGCCAATTCCAAACCTTCCATTGATGGTAACTCAGCTAATTGTTTTGTTAAATTGTCAATGTCTAAATCTGTAGAAATTATGGCATTCATTGCCCCTTTTTCTCTAATATATCTAACCAATGCTCGTGTATCAACATTTTCAACCGCAACAATTTTATTTTTAAATAGAAAATTATATAAAGAATCTGTTGCTTTAAAAGAGGAATATGATTGGCTAAAATTACGACAAATCAATCCGGATATTTGAACCTTATCGGATTCATTTTCCATTTTATTTACACCATAATTACCAATATGTACATTAGTAGTTACCATTAATTGACCGGAATAAGAAGGATCTGTAAAAATCTCTTGGTAACCTGTCATACCTGTATTGAAACAAATTTCACCATTGGCTGTTCCTTCGATACCAATAGAAGTTCCGTAAAAAGTTGTGCCATCTTCTAATAAAATTACGGCTTTTTTAGATGTATTGGTCATGGAGAAAATTTATAATTGTTGTGTTGTAAATCGATATAGCAAAAATAAAAAAAGATAAGCTATTTTATAGCTTATCTTTTTAATTAATTTATGTTGTAAAATAACATTACTCTTCTTCTTTAGAGTTAACAGGTGCTGTTTGTGCAGTTTGTGCTTTGTTACCACCACGTCTTCTTCTGCTTTTCTTTTTCTTCTTAGCGTTAGGATTATATACTTCATTATAATCTACCAATTCGATTAAAGCCATGTCTGCATTATCACCTTGACGATTACCAAGTTTTATAATACGTAAGTAACCTCCCGGTCTATCTGCAACTTTTACAGCTACATCTCTAAAAAGTTCGGATACAATTTCTTTACGTTTTAAATATTTAAAAACAATACGTCTGTTGTGTGTTGTATCTTCTTTTGATTTTGTAATTAAAGGCTCTAAATATTGTCTTACAGCTTTTGCTTTTGCTATGGTTGTATTAATACGTTTATGTTCAATAATAGAACATGCCATATTAGATAACATCGCTTTTCTGTGTGCCTTTTTTCTACTTAAATGATTAAATTTTTTACCGTGTCTCATTTTGATTTATGCTTTATGATTTAGGATTTGTATTAAAAAATACATTCTAAAATCAAAATATTATTCTTTATCTAATTTATATTTACTTAAATCCATTCCGAAAGTTAAACCTTTCATGTTTACCAATTCATCTAATTCGGTAAGTGATTTTTTACCAAAATTACGGAACTTCATCAAGTCATTTTTATTAAAAGAAACTAAGTCTCCTAATGTATCTACCTCTGCAGCTTTTAAACAGTTTAATGCTCTTACAGATAAATCAAGGTCTGTTAATCTTGTTTTAAGTAACTGACGCATGTGTAATGATTCTTCATCATAAGATTCTGTTTGTGCTTTTTCATCAACTTCTAAAGTAATACGCTCATCAGAGAAAAGCATAAAATGATGAATTAAGATTTTAGCAGCTTCTGTTAATGCATTTTGCGGTGTGATAGAACCATCGGTCTCTACATCAAAAACAAGTTTTTCGTAATCTGTTTTTTGCTCTACACGATAATTTTCAATTGCATATTTAACATTTTTGATAGGTGTATAAATGGAATCAATTGCAATTGTTCCTAAAGGAGCAGTTACTTTTTTGTTTTCATCTGCTAAAACAAAACCACGACCTTTTTCGATAGTAATTTCAATATCTAGTTTTACAGATTTATCCATATTACAAATTACCAAATCGGGATTTAACACTTGAAATCCTGAAATGAAATTTTGAAAATCACCGGCTGTTAATTGCTCTTGACCTTTTACAGAAATATTGACAGTTTCATTATTTATGTCTTCTATTTGTTGTTTAAAACGAATTTGTTTTAAATTTAAAATAATCTCTGTTACATCTTCGATAACACCTTTTATTGTAGAGAACTCGTGATCTACTCCTTCAATACGTAAAGATGTTATAGCAAATCCTTCTAAAGAAGAGAGTAAAACTCTTCTTAATGCATTTCCTACTGTCAAACCAAAACCAGGTTCTAAAGGTCTGAATTCAAATCTGCCTTTAAAATCATCTGATTCAACTAAAATAAGTTTATCTGGTTTTTGAAAATTTAAAATTGCCATAAATTTATCTTTATTATTTATTATTTAGAGTATAATTCTACAATAAATTGTTCATTAATATTTTCAGGTATCTGAATTCTTTCCGGTACTTTAACAAATGTTCCGGTCATCGTATCTTGATTAAAGTTTAACCAATCGTAAACTGTATTGTCGTTATTTAAAGAATTTTGAATAGCGATAAGTGATTTAGATTTTTCTCTAACGCCAATTACATCACCTTCTTGTAAAGAATAAGATGGAATATTTACGATTTCGCCATTTACAGTAATATGTCTATGAGAAACTAATTGACGAGCAGCACTTCTTGTTGGTGCAATACCCATTCTAAATACAACATTATCTAGTCTGGATTCACATAATTGCAAAAGAATCTCACCTGTAATTCCTGAAGAACCGGAAGCTTTTTTAAATAAATTACGGAATTGTCTTTCTAAGATACCGTATGTATATTTTGCTTTTTGTTTTTCTTGTAACTGCATAGCGTATTCAGATTTTTTACCTCTACGTCTATTGTTACCATGTTGTCCTGGAGGATAATTTCTTTTTTCAAAAGATTTATCTTCTCCAAAAATTGCCTCACCAAATTTACGTGCAATTTTAGTTTTTGGTCCTGTATATCTTGCCATTTTTAATTTATTTTTTTAAAGGGATTATGAATTAAGGCTTGTCCTTCGATAATCTAATTCCTTTAAGGATATTTATAATATAATTAATAAAAGCAAACAAAATTAAGTTGTATGCTTTTAAATTTAAAATTGAATTAAACTCTTCTACGTTTCGGAGGTCTACATCCGTTATGTGGTATTGGTGTTACATCAATAATTTCAGTAACTTCGATACCATTGTTATGTAAAGTACGAATAGCAGATTCTCTACCATTACCCGGTCCTTTTACATATACTTTAACTTTTCTTAAACCGGCTTCATGAGCTACTTTAGCACAATCTTCAGCTGCAGTTTGAGCAGCATAAGGAGTGTTTTTCTTAGAACCTCTAAAACCTTGTTTACCTGCAGAAGACCATGCAATAACATCACCATTCTTGTTTGTTAAAGAAATAATAATATTATTAAATGAAGCATGAATATGAGCCTCACCGGTTGATTCAACATTAACTTTACGTTTTTTATTTACTTTTGCCATATTAAATTGTGGATTTAAAATTTACGATAATACTAATACTATCGAAATTGTCATCTATCTAGTTGCTTTTTTATTAGCTACAGTTTTTCTTTTACCTTTTCTAGTTCTAGAATTGTTTTTTGTACGTTGCCCTCTTAAAGGTAAACCGGCACGATGACGAATTCCTCTGTAACATCCGATATCCATCAAACGTTTAATATTCATTTGAATTTCAGAACGCAATTCACCTTCAATAGTGAAATTACCTACATTCTCACGAATTTTTGAAATTTGCTCATCAGTCCAATCTTGAACTTTAATGTTTTCATCTACTCCTGCATCAGCTAAAATCTGTTTAGCTCTGCTTCTCCCAATACCAAATATATAAGTTAAAGCGATAACGCCTCTTTTATTTCTTGGGATGTCAATACCTGCTATTCTTGCCATAATTTACCCTTGTCTTTGTTTAAATCTAGGATTTTTTTTGTTAATAACGTATAATCTACCTTTTCTACGCACAATCTTACAATCTGCGCTTCTTTTTTTTATGGATGCTCTTACTTTCATCTTATTGTTTGTGTTTAAAAATTTTGTTTTGCAACAAAAACTTCATTTTTAAATATTTGGTTTGCAAAATTACAAAAAATATTTAATTAACAGCTTTTTATTTGCATTAATATCTATAAGTAATTCTTGCTATGGATAAGTCATAAGGGCTCATCTCTAATTTAACACGATCACCTGGTAATAACTTAATATAGAATTTGCGCATTTTTCCGGAGATATGAGCTGTTACTACATGTCCGTTTTCTAATTCCACACGAAACATTGCATTTGATAATGCTTGTGTGATAACGCCATCTTGTTCTATTGCCGGTTGTTTAGCCATAATTTATGAAATTGATGTTCTTTTCTTTCCTGTTTTCATTAAACTATCATAGTGACTGTTTAATAAGTATGCTTGAATTTGTTGAATTGTATCAATAGCAACACCAACCAAAATAATTAATGATGTTCCTCCATAAAACATCGCCCAACTAGGTTGTACGCCTAATTTAACAATGAACGCAGGAAGTATTGCTAATAAAACCAAGAATATAGATCCAGGTAAGGTTATTCTAGATAAAATTCTATCTAAGTATTCTGCCGTTTCTGTTCCAGGTTTAACTCCCGGAATAAATCCTCCTGATCTTTTTAAATCATCAGCCATTTTATTAGTGTTAATTGTTATTGCAGTATAGAAAAAACCAAAAATGATAATCAATAAACCAAATAACAAATTATACTGCCAACTAAACATATCTGTAAATTTAGAACCAAAAGAAGCTAATGCTTCATTTTGAGAAGTACGTAACATTGCCGGAACAAACATTAAAGCTTGTGCAAAAATGATTGGCATAACACCGGCAGAGTTTAGTTTTAATGGAATATAATCTCTAGCTCCACCTAAATCACCAATATTTCCTATTACGGTTCTTCGAGCATATTTTACGGCTATTTTTCGTACGGCAGTTACCAAATAAATAGCAGCCATAATTACAACAAACCATAATATGATTTCAATTAGAATCATCATTAATCCTCCATTACCGGATTTTAATTTAGATGCAACTTCTTGAACAATTGCCATAGGCAAACGTGCAATAATACCAATGGTAATCAATAAAGAAATACCATTACCAATACCTTTTTCAGTGATACGCTCACCTAACCACATTGCAAAAACAGTACCCGTAGTTAATAATAATATAGATGAGAACCAAAATTTTGGACCATGACCTAACAAGTAAGCAGATTCAGGTACACCTAAACTTGGTAAACTATAAATAAATGTTGGAGCTTGAAAAATTAAAATTACAATTGTTAACCATCTGGTTATCTGTGTTATTTTCTTATTTCCACTTTCTCCTTCATTACGTAACTTTTGTAAATACGGAATTGCAATTCCCATTAATTGTACTACAATAGAAGCTGAAATATAAGGCATAATTCCAAGTGCCATAATAGATACACGGGCAAATGCACCACCTGTAAACATGTTTAACACTCCTAATAAACCTCCACCTCCAACTTTAGATTGAATTCCGGATAATTGAGTTGCATCAATCCCTGGTAAAGTAACGTGTGCACCAAAACGGTACACTACCATTAAACCCAGGGTTAATAGAATTTTATTTCTAAGCTCCTCAATTTTCCAAATATCTTTTATGCTACTTATAAAATTTTTCATCTTCAAAAAGTATAATTTATAGTGTTACTGCTTTACCACCAGCTTTTTCAATAGCTTCTTTAGCAGTAGCAGTAAACTTGTGTACCGTAATTTCTAATTTTGCTTTAAGTTCTCCACGACCTAATATTTTTACAAGGTCATTTTTTCTTGCTAATTTAGTTGCTACAAGTACTTCCATATTAACAACATCTTTAATTTTTCCGTTATCTACAAATTCTTGTAGTTTGTCTAAATTAATTCCGTTGTATTCTTTACGGTTAATATTTGTAAAACCAAATTTAGGTACACGTCTTTGTAAAGGCATTTGACCTCCTTCAAATCCAATTTTTTGTGAATATCCTGAACGAGATTTTTGTCCTTTATGTCCTCTGGTAGATGTCCCTCCTTTACCGGATCCTTCACCTCTACCAATTCTTTTTCTTGTCTTTACAGAGCCTTTTGCAGGTCTTAAGTTATTTAATTGCATAACTATTATATTATTTAACTTCCTCTACGGAAACTAGATGATTAACTGTTTTTACCATTCCTAAAATCGAAGGTGTTGCTTCATGAACAACAACTTGATTCATTTTCTTTAATCCTAAAGCAGCTAAAGTTTGCTTTTGATTTTTAGGTCTTCTTATCGGACTCTTTACTTGCTTAATTTGTATTTTTTTCATCACTTCTGTGTTTTAAAGATTAACCGTTAAATACTTTATTTAAAGAAATACCTCTTTGTTTAGCAATAATATTAGCATCTCTCATTTGTAATAAAGCATCAAAAGTTGCTTTAACCACATTGTGCGGATTCGAAGATCCTTGTGATTTAGATAATACATCATGTACACCTACAGACTCTAATACGGCACGTACAGCTCCACCGGCGATAACTCCGGTACCATGTGATGCAGGTTTTAAGAATACTCTTGCTCCACCAAATTTTCCTTTTTGTTCATGCGGAATTGTTTGTTTGTGAATAGGAATTCGAACTAAATTCTTTTTAGCATCTTCAATTGCCTTAGCAATCGCAGAGGTTACATCTTTAGATTTACCCAAACCATGACCTATTACACCATCTCCATTACCAACTACAACAATTGCAGAAAACCCAAAAGTTCTACCTCCTTTTGTTACTTTGGTAACTCTCTGAACACCTACTAAGTGATCTTTTAATTCTAAACCACTAGGTTTTACTCTTTCTATATTTGAATATTTTTTGTACATCGTGTAATATTAAAATTTTAAACCACCTTCTCTTGCTCCTTCAGCAAATGCTTTTACTCTACCATGGTATAAATAACCATTTCTATCAAAAGAACAAGTTTCAATACCTTTTTTTAATGCTTTTTCAGCTAATAACTTTCCTAATTGCGTTGCCATTTCGGTTTTATTACCGGAAACTTTATCTTCTTTTGATTTAGATGAAACAGATACTAGTGTTACACCTTTTAAATCATCAATTAGTTGTGCATCCATGCCTTTATTACTTCTAAAAATAGATAATCTAGGTCTTGTAGCAGTACCAGAAACATGCTTTCTGATTCTTCTTTTTATACGTAATCTACGTTCTAACTTTGTTAATGCCATTTCTTTTTAAATTTTAGGTTATCTTTTAGAAAATTCTAAAATTAACACTAATTTATAAATTATGCAGTTTTACCTGCTTTTCTTCTTAATACTTCTCCTAAAAATTTAACACCTTTTCCTTTGTATGGTTCCGGTCTTCTGTAAGAGCGAATCTTAGCTACCACTTCTCCTAACAATTGCTTATCAAAAGAAGATAATTTAATAATTGGATTTTTACCTTTAACAGACTCTGTTTCAACTTTAACTTCAGGAGCAATTAACATCGTAATAGTATGTGAATATCCTAAAGCCAAATCTAAAACCTGACCTTGATTAGATGCACGATAACCTACACCTACCAATTCTAATTCTTTTGTCCATGCTTTGGATACACCAATTATCATATTGTAAAGCAAAGAGCGGTATAAACCGTGTTTTGCTTTATGTGCTTTTGATTCTGATGGTCTTTCCAATGTAATTACACCATCCTCAATTTTAATCGCTATCTCACTAAATTCTTGAGTTAACTCGCCTAGTTTTCCCTTAACGGTAACGATATTATCTTTAATATCTACTGTTGTACCATCGGGAATTGTTATTGGGCTTTTACCTATTCTTGACATTTTTCTAAATTTATTAGATTAATAAACGTAACATAAAACTTCTCCACCAACGTTTTCTTGTCTTGCTTTTTTATTTGTCATTACACCTTTTGATGTAGAAACAATAGCAATACCTAAGCCGTTTAAAACTCTTGGCATTTCGCCGGAGCCAACATACTTACGTAAACCCGGTTTACTGATACGTTCTAATTTTTTAATAACTGGTTTTTTGGTAACATTATCATATTTTAATGCTATTTTGATGGTACCTTGCACGGTATCATCATCAAATTTATAGCTTAAAATATATCCTTGATCAAAAAGGATTTTTGTTATCTCTTTTTTAAGATTAGAAGCTGGTATAGTAACCACTCTATGCCCTGCATTAGCGGCATTTCTAATTCTTGTTAAGTAATCTGATATTGGATCTGTAATCATTTTATCTAAATTTCGATTTTGGTTTTCATAAAATTATGAACCTTAAATCATTAATATTTAATTTTATTTGTTGGTTTACCAACTAGCTTTTTTAACTCCCGGTATTAAACCTTGGTTTGCCATTTCTCTAAAAGTAACACGACTTAACCCAAAAACACGCATATAACCTCTTGGTCTACCTGTTAATTTACAACGATTGTGTAAACGTACCGGAGATGCATTTTTTGGTAATCTTTGCAATGCTTCATAATCTCCTGCTTCTTTTAAAGCTTTTCTTTTTGCAGCATATTTAGCAACTATTCTTTCTCTTTTTCTCTCACGAGCTTTCATTGATTCTTTAGCCATATCTTAATTCTTTTTGAAAGGTAAACCTAATTCTTTTAATAGTGATTTTGCTTCTTTATCTGTAGGAGCAGAAGTTACAAAAGTAATATCCATCCCGGAGATTTTATTGATTTTATCAATTTCAATTTCAGGGAAAATAATTTGCTCTTTAATCCCTAAGTTGTAGTTTCCTCTACCATCAAAACCAGTAGCTTTAACTCCTTTGAAATCTCTTACACGAGGTAAAGACGCGGTTACCAAACGATCTAAAAATTCATACATTCTATCACCTCTTAGAGTAACTTTTGCTCCAATCGGCATTCCTTTACGCAATTTAAAGGTAGCAATATCTTTTTTAGAAATTGTAGATAAGGCTTTTTGACCTGAAATCATTGTAAGTTCTTCAACAGCGTAATCAATTAATTTTTTATCAGCAACTGCGGCACCAACTCCTTTACTAATTACAATTTTTTGCAATTTAGGAATTTGCATTACATTTTTATAACCAAACTCTTCCATTAAGGTTTTTTTGATTCGGTTATTATATTCTTCTTTTAGTCTAGGAATATTCATATCTATATAACTTCGTTAGATTTTTTAGAGTAACGTACTTTTTTATCACCATCCTTACGAAAACCTACACGAGTAACTTTACCGTTTTCTAACAACATAAGATTAGAAATATGGATTGGTGCTTCAAATTTACTAATTCCACCTTGTGGATTTTGAGCACTTGGTTTAACATGCTTGGATACCATGTTAACACCTTCTACTATGGCACGATCAGTTTTGGTTAAAATCTTCACGATTTTTCCTTCGGCACCTTTATTTGCACCTGCAATTACCTTAACTGTATCTCCTGTTTTTAATTTAAATTTTTTCATTTTTCTGTATATTAAAGTACTTCCGGAGCTAATGAAACAATTTTCATAAATTTCTTATCTCGTAATTCTCTAGCTACCGGTCCAAAAACACGAGTTCCTTTCATTTCACCGGAGTTAGCATCTAAAAGTACACAAGCATTATCGTCAAAACGGATATAAGATCCATCTTTTCTTCTAATTTCTTTTTTGGTTCTTACTACAACCGCTTTAGATACTTGTCCTTTTTTCATGGTTCCGTTTGGAGTAGCTTGCTTAACAGAAACAACAATTTTGTCTCCAATTGAAGCGTAGCGTTTTTTAGTACCTCCAAGCACTCTAATAACAAGAACTTCTTTAGCTCCTGTATTATCTGCAACTTTTAATCTTGATTCTTGTTGTAACATATTATTTAGCTCTTTCTAAAATTTCTACTAATCTCCAACGTTTCGTTTTACTTAAAGGTCGAGTTTCCATTATTCTAACTTTATCACCTATATTGCAATCATTTTTTTCATCATGTGCAATATATTTTTTAGTTTTCAATACGAATTTACCGTACATTGGGTGTTTTACTCTTTTTACCTCAGATACCACTATGGATTTTTCCATTTTGTTACTGGATACCACACCGATTCTTTCTTTTCTAAGATTTCTTTTTTCCATCTTTATATTTTGAAATACTAATCTCTATTATTTATTTCTGTTGCTAATCTTGCAATAGTTCTTCTCATCTCTCTTAAATGTAACGGATTTTCAAGAGGTGATATAGTATGTTTCATTTTTAAATCTACATACTCTTTACGTAGTCCATCTACCTTTTCTTCTAGTTCTTCGATAGATAATTTTGTTATTTCTGTCTGTTTCATTTTCTAAATAAATTAAACGTTAGCATAATCACGTGCAACAATAAACTTTGTTTTTACAGGTAATTTTTGAGCTGCTAAACGCAAAGCTTCCTTTGCAATTTCTTGCGAAACACCACCTATTTCGAACATGATACGACCTGGTTTTACTACTGCAACGAAATATTCCGGTGCTCCTTTCCCTTTACCCATACGTACCTCTAAAGGTTTTTTCGTAATTGGTTTATCCGGGAAAATTCTAATCCAAAGTTGCCCTTGTCTTTTCATATATCTTGTAGCTGCAATACGAGCTGCTTCTATTTGTCTAGACGTAATTAAATCTTGATCTAAGGCTTTAATTCCAAACATTCCGAAAGCTAATTGGTGACCTCTATATGAGTTCCCTTTCATGTTTCCTTTACCTTTCTGAACTTTACGACGTCTTACTCTTTTTGGTTGTAACATAACTTTAAAGTATTATCTATTTTTTTGAAATTTTCTTCTTCCGGATTTTCTATCACCGCCTTTACCAGACTTTTTAGATAACCCTACTAAAGGAGAAAGTTCTCTCTTACCATACACTTCGCCTTTCATAATCCATACTTTGATACCTATTTTACCATAAGTAGTACTTGCTTCGACTAAAGCATAATCTATATCTGCTCTAAAAGTTGAAAGCGGTATTCTTCCATCTTTATATTGCTCTGTACGTGCCATTTCAGCACCGTTTAACCTACCTGCTATTTGAACTTTAATTCCTTCAGAATTCATTCTCATAGTAGATTGAATAGCCATTTTGATTGCTCTTTTATATGAAATTCTATTTTCAATTTGACGAGCAATACTTGCTGCAACCAAAGTTGCATCTAATTCAGGTCTTTTAATTTCAAATATATTAATCTGAATATCTTTACCTGTGATTTTCTTTAACTCTTCTTTCAGTTTATCAACTTCAGAACCACCTTTTCCGATAATAATACCAGGTCTGGCTGTAGTGATTGTAATGGTAACTAATTTTAAAGTTCTTTCAATAATAACACGGGAAACACTAGCTTTGTATAATCTTGCTTGAATATACTTTCTAATTTTGTAATCTTCTACAAGTTTATCGCCATAGTTTTTTCCTCCGTACCAATTAGATTCCCATCCTCTGATGATACCTAATCTATTTCCTATTGGATTTGTTTTTTGTCCCATATTATTTATGAATTGCTTTCTAAATTATTAACACCTAATTCTAAAGTAACGTGATTAGATCTTTTTCTAATACGATGAGCTCTACCTTGTGGTGCCGGTCTTAAACGTTTTAACATACTTGCACTATCAACTGTAATGGTTTTAATGAATAATCCGGCATCTTCGATACTTTCATCTTCATTTTTAGCTTGCCAGTTGGCTATTGCCGATAATAATAACTTCTCTAAGTTAATTGAAGCTTCTTTAGAATTAAACTTTAAAATGTTTAACGCTTTTTCTACTTCTAATCCTCTTACTAAGTCAGCTACTAAACGCATCTTTCTTGGCGATGTAGGACAACCATTTAATTTAGCAACGTAAGTATTTTTACGTGCTTCTTTAAGTTGTTCTGCTCTTAATCTTTTACGACTTCCCATAATCTACCTATTTTCTACCTTTATTTTTATTACCACCATGTCCTCTAAAAGAACGTGTTGGAGAAAATTCACCTAATTTATGACCTACCATATTCTCAGTAATATATACCGGAATAAATTGTTTTCCGTTGTGCACTCCAATTGTTTGTCCTACAAAATCAGGACTAATCATTGACGCTCTCGACCAGGTTTTAATAACTGTATTTTTACCTGATTCTATGTTTTTTTGGACTTTTCTTTCAAGTTTATAACTAATAAAAGGTCCCTTTTTTAATGAACGAGCCATAATTTATCTATTTTTTTCTACGTTCTATAATATGTTTATTACTATCTTTTTTCTTAGATCTTGTCTTGTATCCTTTTGCAGGAATACCATTTCTAGATCTTGGATGTCCACCTGAAGAACGACCTTCTCCACCACCCATTGGGTGATCAACAGGGTTCATTACAACCGGACGTACACGAGGTCTTCTACCTAACCATCTACTTCTACCTGCTTTACCGGAAACAACCAATTGGTGTTCTGAATTTGAAACTACTCCAATAGTAGCCTTACAGGTAAGTAAAATTAAACGAATCTCACCGGAAGGTAATTTAACCGTTGCATATTTACCATCTCTTGCCATTAATTGGGCAAAAGTTCCTGCACTACGTGCCATAATAGCACCTTGTTCCGGACGCAATTCAATACATGAAATAACAGTTCCTAAAGGAATATCACTTAAATAAAGTGTATTACCAACTTCAGGAGCAACATTTCTACCTGAAAGTAAAACTTGACCTACTTTTAATCCGTTTTGAGCGATTACATATCTTTTTTCTCCATCTGCATACGCTAATAACGCGATGTATGCAGTACGATTTGGATCGTATTCAATTGATTTAACGGTTGCAGGAATATTTTCTTTATCTCTTTTAAAATCGATAATTCTATATCTCTTTTTATGACCTCCACCTATATTACGTGTAGTCATTCTCCCTTTATTGTTTCGTCCACCACTTCTCTTCATAGGAGCCAAAAGACTCTTTTCAGGACGAGATTTAGTAACCATATCAAAATCGGTTACTACTCTAAAGCGTTGTCCGGGAGTTACTGGTTTTAATTTTCTTAATGCCATCTTTTAGATATTACTATATAAATCTATACTTTCACCTTCTGCTAACTTTACCACTGCTTTTTTATAAGCAGCTTTAGTACCTGTAACCATACCTTTTTTAGTGAATTTGGTTTTTCGTTGTACAGGATAGTTCATTGTTCTCACATCATCAACTGAAACGCCATAAGCCTCTTCAACTGCATTTTTGATTTCAATTTTATTTGCGCCTTTGTTTACAACAAAAGAATAGCAATTTAGAACCTCACTCTGATCCATTGCTTTTTCGGAAATAATTGGTTTAATTAAAATATTCATTCTTCTTATTTTGTAAAATTAGACTCAATTTGACTCAAACAAGATTCAGAAATTACCAATTTACCTGCATTCATTACAGTGTAAGTATTTAACTCTGAACTAGTTAAAGTTTTTGTTCGTTTTAAATTTCGTGAGGACAAATATACGTTTTTATTTGATTCTGCCAAGACAAAAACGGATTTTTTATCTTCTAACCCTAAACCTTTCAATACATTAATGAAATTTTTTGTTTTTGGAGCTTCAAATTGAAAATCTTCAATAACTACGATTTCATCATTTTTAGCTTTAACAGAAAGTGCAGAAATTCTAGCTAATTTCTTTAAACCTTTATTTAGTTTAAAAGAATAGTTTCTTGGTCTAGGACCAAACATTCTTCCTCCACCTCTAAATACACCTGATTTAATACTACCTGCACGTGCTGTACCGGTACCTTTTTGTTTTTTAATCTTACGTGTACTACCAGCTATTTCAGCTCTTTCTTTCGCTTTATGCGTACCTTGTCTTTTGTTCGCTAGATGTTGTTTTACATCTAGATATATAGCGTGTTCGTTTGGTTCAATTCCAAAAACAGCATCTGAAAGTTCAACTTCTCTTCCAGTATTTTTCCCGTTGATATCTACTACAGCTACTTTCATTATTTTTGAATTATTACGTATGAATTTTTGTGTCCCGGAACAGCACCTTTTACTACTAAAAGATTTTTATCCGTAACTACTTTCAATACTCTTAAGTTTTGTACTTTAACCGTATCGCCACCCATTCTACCTGCCATTCGCATACCTTTAAATACTCTTGCAGGATATGAAGCAGCACCAATAGAACCAGGAGCTCTTAAACGGTTATGCTGACCGTGAGTTGCTTGACCAACACCACCAAATCCGTGTCTTTTAACAACACCTTGAAAACCTTTTCCTTTTGAAGTTCCGGTAACATCTACAAATTCACCTTCTTCAAATAAATCTACGGTGATTACATCACCTAATTTGTACTCCTTATCAAAACCATTAAATTCCGCGACACGTTTTTTAGCGACAGTTCCAGCTTTTTTAAAGTGACCTTTTAAAGCTTTTGTCGTCTGCTTTTCTTTTTTGTCATCGAAACCTAATTGAAGTGCGTTGTATCCGTCTACTTCTTCGGTTCTGACTTGGGTAACTACACAAGGACCAACTTCGATTACAGTACAAGGGATATTTTTTCCTTGTTCATCGAAAATACTGGTCATTCCTACTTTTTTACCTATTAACCCAGACATTTTTAATTTAGATTAAGAATTTTAGTTTCCTAAAATTCGATTATTAATAATATATTTAACTACTCTTGTTTATATAAAAACAGGGTCAAAATACTTCAACCCTGAAAATATTTTTACCGTTTTTCCTCTGCCAATCCCAGAGGACATGTTACTCCTTTTTAAAGAGCTTTTATCCTTAAACTTTGATTTCTACTTCAACGCCACTAGGTAATTCTAATTTCATTAAAGCATCAATTGTTTTAGAAGAAGAACTATAAATATCAATTAGTCTTTTATAAGCACTTAACTGAAATTGTTCTCTTGACTTTTTATTTACGTGAGGAGAACGTAAAACAGTGAAAATCTTTTTTCTTGTAGGTAATGGAATTGGACCATTTACCACTGCTCCTGTACTCTTTACGGTTTTTACGATCTTCTCAGCAGATTTATCTACTAAATTGTAATCGTAAGATTTTAATTTTATTCTAACTTTGTGACTCATAATTTATAATTTAGTAAACTATCCGTTTGCTTTTGCTATTACTTCTTCTGCTATGTTTGATGGTGTTTCTTCGTAATGATCAAACTCCATTGTTGATGTTGCTCTACCTGAAGACAAGGTTCTTAAAGTAGTAACGTAACCAAACATATTTGCTAATGGTACCATTGCTTTAATAATCTTAGCACCATTTCTATCACTCATATCATTTACCTGCCCTCTACGTCTGTTTAAATCACCAACGATATCTCCCATATATTCTTCCGGAGTTACTACCTCTAATTTCATAATTGGCTCTAAGATTACAGCACCTGCAGCTTTTGCGGCAGATTTAAATCCTAATTTAGCAGCCAACTCAAATGATAATTGATCGGAATCTACAGGGTGAAAAGACCCATCTTTTAAGACTACTTTTAGCGTATCAACAGTAAAACCGGCTAATGGTCCATTTTTCATGGCCTCTACAAAACCTTTTTCTATAGAAGGGATAAATTCTTTAGGGATATTACCACCTTTAATTTTGTTTTCAAATTGTAAACCTTCTCCTTCAAAATCATCATCAACAGGACCTAAAGTAAATACAATATCTCCAAATTTACCACGACCACCTGATTGTTTTTTATAAACTTCTCTGTGATCTACAGTTTGGGTAACTGCCTCTTTATATTCAACTTGAGGTTCACCTACATTTACTTCAACCTTAAACTCACGTTTCATACGGTCAATAATAATATCTAAGTGCAATTCCCCCATCCCTGAAATGATAGTTTGACCTGAAGCCTCATCTGTTTTCACTTGGAAAGTAGGATCTTCTTCTGCTAATTTACCAATAGCGATACCCATTTTCTCAACATCTGCCTTTGTTTTAGGTTCTACGGCAATACCAATTACCGGAGCCGGAAATTCCATACTTTCTAAAACAATTGGATGTGTTAAATCGGATAAAGTATCTCCTGTACGGATATCTTTAAATCCAACAGCTGCTCCAATATCACCTGCTTCAATATAATCAATTGCATTTTGCTTATTTGCATGCATTTGATAAATACGAGAAATACGTTCTTTCTTGTCGGTTCTATTATTTAAAATATAAGAACCGGCATCTAATCTACCTGAATACGTTCTAAAGAAAGCCAAACGACCAACAAAAGGGTCTGTTGCAATTTTAAAAGCTAAAGCTGCAAATGGATCTTTAACATCCGGTTTTCTAATTTCTTTTTCTCCTGTTTTTGGATTAATACCTTCGATATTATCTTTGTCTAAAGGTGAAGGTAAATACCTACAAACAGCATCCAACAAAAATTGAACACCTTTATTTTTAAAGGCAGAACCACATACCATTGGTATGATTGCCATATCCATAACAGCTGCTCTTAAAGCTGCATGTACTTCATCTTCAGTGATAGAATCTTCATCTTCAAAGAATTTTTCCAATAAAGCCTCATCATATTCAGCTACAGCTTCGATTAATTCAGCTCTATATTTTTTTACTTCATCAACCATATCTTCAGGTATGTCAACTACTTCATAAGTAGCTCCCATATCTTCTTCATTCCAGATGATTGCTTCATTTTTTACTAAATCAACAATCCCTTTAAAGTCTGCTTCATCACCAATAGGTAAAACGATAGGCACTGCATTAGAGCGTAACATTTCACGAACTTGTGTATTTACATTTAAGAAATCAGCACCTTGTCTATCCATTTTATTTACAAAACCGATACGTGGTACTTTATAATTATCAGCAAGTCTCCAGTTTGTTTCAGATTGCGGTTCAACACCATCTACTGCACTAAACAAGAATACTAATCCATCTAACACACGTAAAGATCTATTTACCTCAACGGTAAAATCAACGTGGCCCGGAGTATCGATAATATTAAAGTGATAAGGTTTGGTTTCACCTTTTATAGGTTGTCCTTGTTGCGTTGGAAAGTTCCAAGTACAAGTAGTTGCTGCAGAAGTAATTGTAATCCCTCTCTCTTGCTCTTGTTCCATCCAATCCATTGTAGCAGCACCATCGTGCACTTCTCCAATTTTGTGAGAAACTCCTGTATAATAAAGGATACGTTCTGTTGTAGTCGTTTTTCCTGCATCAATATGTGCAGCAATTCCGATATTTCTAGTATATTTTAAATCTCTTGCCATTCTTGTTTATTCTAAATACTATCTAAAGTGTGAAAATGCTTTATTTGCTTCTGCCATTTTATGTACATCCATTCTTTTCTTAACGGCTGCACCTTCTTCTTTTGCTGCTGCAATAATCTCTCCGGCTAAACGTTGAGCCATAGATTTCTCATTACGTTTACGAGCATAAAGAATTAACCATTTTATAGCCATAGAAACTTTTCTATCAGCTCTAATAGGCATTGGTATTTGGTAAGTTGCTCCTCCAACTCTACGACTACGCACTTCTACGTGTGGCATAACATTAGATAATGCATCTTTCCATATTTCTAAAGCAGTTTTTTCTTCTCCTTCAGCTTTTCTTGATTCTACAATGTCTAATGCATCATAAAACACCTTAAATGCAACGGATTTTTTTCCATGAAGCATCATATTATTTACGAATCTTGTTACCAACTGATCTCCAAACTTTGGATCTGGTAATAAAATTCTTTTTTTGGCTACTTTTTTTCTCATTTCTGTTTAAATTTTAGACATTAATGTCCATTCATTTTTTGTTGTAATCGATTATTTTTTAGGTCTTTTAGTTCCGTATTTAGAACGTCTTTGAGTTCGACCTTCTACACCTGCGGTATCTAATGCACCACGAACGATGTGATACTTAACCCCTGGCAAATCTTTTACTCTTCCACCTCTGACCAATACTATCGAGTGCTCTTGTAAATTATGCCCTTCTCCTGGTATGTACGCATTTACTTCATTTCCGTTTGTTAATCTTACCCTTGCAACTTTACGCATTGCAGAGTTTGGTTTTTTAGGAGTTGTAGTATAAACACGAGTACACACACCTCTACGTTGAGGACATGCATTTAAGGCAGCCGATTTATTCTTCTTGATCGTTTTGATTCTTCCTTTTCTTACTAATTGTTGAATAGTAGGCATACTAATTGTTTATTTTTAATTTATTTTTTCACCTCTAAACAGAGCTCACCCCTGTTTTTAAGAGTTTGCAAATGTATAAATTATTTTCAATTAAACAATAACAGAATTTAAAAAACTTTTATTTTTTTTTGATTTTGAAAAAGTTAGCTACTATTTAAAAAATAAAATATTGATTTTCAACACTATAATAAATACTAAAAAATGGATTTTATTTTTTAACAAAACGCATAAAAAATGCTATTCAGTAATTTGAAAAACTTTTTTAAGAAGTGGTTTTTTTATACTCTTTTTTATCGATAATCATTTTTGCGATAACTTCTTTTAATATTTCGGAGGTTCCTCCTCCAATTGGACCAATACGACTATCGCGAAACATTCTTGCCATAGGATAATCTTCCATATAGCCGTAACCTCCTAAAATTTGCAAACAATCATAAATGACTTGATCGGCAATTTTAGTGCTTAATAATTTAGACATGGTTGCTTCCTTGACTACATATTTTCCTTTGTTTAATTTATCTACAATAGAATAATTAAACTCTTTACACATTTCAATTTCACTTGCCATTTCGGCTACTTTATGTCTTAGTACTTGAAATTGGGCTATTTTTTTACCAAAAGCTTCGCGTTCTTGCATATAATTAATAGCGTAATCCAAAGCAAATTCTGCTCTTGCGTGTGCATTAATACCCATAATTACTCTTTCTAAGGCGAAGTGTTGCATAATATAACCAAAACCTTTTCCTTCTTCTCCCATTAAATTACTTGCCGGAATAGTAACGTTATCAAAAGCTATTTCGGCAGTATCTGATGCTCGCCAACCCAATTTATCTAATTTTGTAGCAGATATTCCTTTAGTATTTCTATCTACCAAAAAAATACTTATTCCACGATGTTTATCTTTTGGATTTGTTTTTGCCGCAACTACCAAATAATCACTATACACGCCATTTGTGATAAAGGTTTTTGAACCGTTTATTACATAAGTATCTCCTTTTTTAACTGCTGTAGTTCGCATACCTGCAACATCGGAGCCGCCAAATGGCTCAGTAATACAGAGACAACCTACTTTTGTTCCTTCGATACTTGGCGTTAGATAATTTTTTTTAATTTCTTCAGAACCTTCTGCTTTAAGGTGTGTCATTGCCAAATAATTATGTGCCCACATTGCTGCCGCAAAACCACCGGAATTTACTTTTTGCATTTCTTCTAAAAAAATTGTGGTATAGAATAAATCTAAATCCAATCCACCGTATTGCTCCGGATAAACCAAGCCGAAATAACCCATTTCGCCAAATTTTTGATAAATGGATTTAGGTACTTTACCGTTTTTTTCCCATTCATCTACAAATGGCACTACTTCTTTTTGCAAAAATTCTTTAAAACTTGCTCTAAAACTTTCATGTTCTTCGGTGAAATACATATTTTTATTGGTTTAATTTATTCTGTGGACAAATATAGAATTATTCTATCATATTTATCTATTGGAAATCCGTCTATTTTTTTTAATTCTTCCAAAGATTGAATTTCGGCAAATTCATCACGGTAATTAAATATTTTTTTGGTTAACTCATAATCAATATACGGAAGGTGTAATACTTGTTTAAAAGTGGCTTCGTTAATATTTAATTTTTTGATTTTGGGTTTGGATAAAATTTGAAAACGGGTATTAATTTTAGCAATCACTTCGGGAGATAGACCATAAACTTCATTTATTTGATCTTTAAAATAAAATCCGTTTAACTTAGTACGATATTTGATAATTCTTTTGGATAATGCTTCACCAATTCCGTTTACTACCTGCAAATCTTTTGCCGTTACTTTATTAAGGTCTTGTATGACAATTGGTTCATTGGATTCTTTGTTGTTGTATGTTTTCCACTTGTTCTTTTTAGGTTTATTTACCCATGAAGGAAATTTAAAAAGTGGTTTTATTTTACCTAAAAGACTATCACTTATCTTGGTTATATTTTGAAATTCTTTGGTGGAATTTACATATTTTCCGGTTTTTCTATAAGCTAGCAAACGATCGATTTCGGCAACTGATAATCCTAATTTAGAAGCTCTGAAATCGGTAAGAAAATTTGGATTGAATGTGTATGATGTATTGTGTTTTTTGTTACTTGCTATTAATTTGAGAGAATCTATCTTGGCATTGAAAAATTGTTGTTGGTCTTGGAAATCTGCTCCCAATTCATTGGAAGAAAAATCCACAATATAATAAACAATTTGAATAGTTATTATTAATATCGTTAAAAACAAAACCCCTCTTCTTTGTCGTTTATTAAACTGTAAGAAGTGGGATTTTATCGTTTTCATTTTAGTTGTTTTTTTATCCTTTTTTTGCTTTAATAGCTTTTAGATATTTATTTAACTCTTCGGTAACTTTTGGTGATAATAAAACTACACCTATCATATTTGGAACTACCATGGCAAAAATCATAGCGTCGGAAAAATTAAGTACTGAACCTAATTTTATTGTAGCTCCGATTACAACAAATAATAAAAATAGTAATTTGTAAACTAAATCCATTTTTTTACTGTGCCCGAAAAGAAATTTCCAACCTTGCATACCGTAGTAAGACCAAGAGATCATTGTTGAGAATGCGAATAAGATAACTGCAATGGTTAATGCGATAGAGAAATGTGGAATTACAGAATCAAAAGCATTTGCTGTAATTTCTACACCTTCTTTTACTTCGGTTCCGTATTGAAACAATGCCATACCTGCTTCTTCTGCTTTTAGATTTGTAATAACTAAAACCAAAGCGGTCATTGTACAAATCACAACCGTATCTATAAATGGCTCTAATAGAGCTACGATACCCTCGGAAGCCGGATATTTAGTTTTTACGGCAGAGTGTGCAATTGCGGCAGAACCTACACCTGCTTCGTTTGAGAATGTTCCTCTTTTAAAACCTTGAATGATTACACCTATAAAACCTCCTGCAATACCTTTACCGGTAAAAGCACCGTTAAAAATATCAGTAAATGCCTGCGGAACTAAACCAATATTCATAAAAATAATAACTAATGCCGCTCCAACATAAAGAAGTGCCATAAAAGGTACTATTTTTTCGGTAACCGAAGCAATTCTTTTAATTCCACCGATAATTACAACAGCAACAATTACTGCCATTAATATACCAAAATACATTCCTGCATTTTCATTAGTTAAGTTGAATAATTTTACAAATTGTGCAGAAGCTTGATTTGCTTGAAACATATTTCCTCCTCCAAAAGAACCTCCAACTACCATAACAGCAAAGAAAATAGCCAAAACTTTTCCAAATTTTGCCATTCCTTTCTCTTTAAGACCTTTACTTAAATAATACATTGGGCCACCAAAAACAACACCATTTTCATCTACATCACGGTATTTTACACCAAGTGTACATTCGGCAAATTTAGATGCCATACCTAAAAATCCGGCAAGAATCATCCAAAAGGTTGCTCCAGGACCACCGATAGAAAGTGCAACGGCAACTCCGGCAATATTACCCAGACCTACGGTTGCGGATAATGCTGCTGTTAAGGCTTGAAAGTGTGAAACTTCACCTTCTGCTCCTTCTACTGCAATGGTTTCAAAAACATCTTTTGTATCGGTAACATCGCCATAAGCATGCATTCCTTCATGATGGTCTATATCATCATATTTACCGGAAACCACTTTAATGGAAGTTGGTAATAAACGTATTTGAGCAAATTTGAAACGGAAAGTAAAATACAAGGCTCCTCCTAATAACACTAATAAAACCCAAGGAATTTTAACGGTATCGGTAAATGGGATTGCATAAAAAATCAAATCTACAAACCAACCTGTTAAATATTTAAAAGTATGATCAATCTTATCTGAAATACTTTGTTCTTCTTGAGCGAATGTAAAAACCGGTAAAAAAGAGATTATTAATATAAGGAGTTTTTTCTTCATAATTTGAAATATTGTTATGGTTAAGGGTGCAAGATAAAGAATTATCTGCAAAAGCCAAATTTATGGTTTGAAAAAAATAATATTTCGATAGAAAATAAAATTAAACAAAGCTTTTTTTTAAAAGATACCATCACCATCAATTTCTTGATTTTTATGGGTTTTTCTTTGTCTGTTTTTAATTTTTTTAGAGCCAAAATCATAACTAAATCCAAAATAAATACTTCTAGAATCTAGTTGAATAAACCCTTTTTGTTCATATGGAGGTTTGGCATAAAATGAATATTTTGAAGTATTTAAAACATCATTAAATTTTAATGTAATGCTTGCTTTATTTTTTAAAATACGGTATCGGCCGCCAATATCTACTTTACCATACGGAACTGTATTTACTTGCAATGTTTCGGCTGCACTATTGTATTTGCCTAACACTGTAATCTTAAATTTAGAATTAATAGTAAAACTTTGATACAATGTTGTATTAATTGTATTATAATTTATCTTTTTTAGAACACCGTTTACAATGCCTTGATCGGAAGAAATTAAAGCGTAATTTGCCAAACTTACAGACCACCAATTATTAATTTTGTAATAAAAACTCATTTCCAACTCTTTTAAATAACGATAAGTACCATTGTCATATGATAATATCAAACGATCAGGATCATTAGGATCTGGACTTAAACTTTGGTAAATAGTATTTGTAT
>JALSLI010000134.1 GCA_026988395.1 Flavobacteriaceae bacterium
TCGCAGGTTCGAATCCTGCCACCCCGACTTTTTTATTTAAAATGCACTATATATCAGCAAAGTAGCTCAGCTAGATAGCGGTCATATTGAAATATAAAGAAGTAAAGAAATAAAAAGGTCGCGTAGATTCCGATTTTAATCGGAACGGTCATAGAATAAAGAAATAAAAAGAATAAAGGTCGCGTAGCTCAGCTGGATAGAGCATCTGCCTTCTAAGCAGACGGTCATAGGTTCGAATCCTATCGCGATCACAAAAACCTTATAACTATTTTGTTATAAGGTTTTTTTGTTTTAATTTGTATAGAAGTATAAAGTTAATAGAAATAAATTCTATTTAACATAATATTAATTATAGTACAATTAGAGTAATTTCTGTATAGCCGTATTTTCGCGGCTATTTTACATAATTATACGTCTATATCGTCAACAACTATAAAAAAAGAATGTTAGGAATTTATACAAAATAAAAAAACCACCGATAATCGGAGGGTTTTTTGAAAATTTCAAAATATATATTACTATAGAACTTTTACGTTTACAGCATTTAATCCTTTGTTTCCTTCTTTTAAATCAAATTCAACTTTATCATCTTCACGAATTTCATCGATTAATCCTGAAATGTGCACAAAATGAACTTTATCTACACCTTCTTCTGTGATTAGAGTAATTTCTGTATAGCCGTATTTTCGCGGCTATTTTACATAATTATACGTCTATATCGTCAACAACTATAAAAAAAGAATGTTAGGAATTTATACAAAATAAAAAACCCACCGATAATCGGAGGGTTTTTTGAAAATTTCAAAATATATATTACTATAGAACTTTTACGTTTACAGCATTTAATCCTTTGTTTCCTTCTTTTAAATCAAATTCAACTTTATCACCTTCACGAATTTCATCGATTAATCCTGAAATGTGCACAAAATGATCTTTATCTACACCTTCTTCTGTGATAAATCCGAATCCTTTTGCTTCATTGAAAAATTTTACTGTTCCTGTACTCATTTTAATATGTTTAAATTTTTATTTATAATACTGCAAAGATGACGCCTTTATTTGGATAAAACTTGTTTTTTCTACATTATTTTAAATAATTATTTTATTTTCAATAAACTAACATTTTTTTTAAAGCTTCTTTAAATCGGTTAACCGGAAGATATTGTTGTTCTAAACCCGTATCAAACGGAATTGGTGTTTCTAAACTCGCTACACGTTTTACCGGAGCATCTAAAAACTCAAAACATTCTTCTGTAATCATCGCAGCTAAATCGGATGCAATTCCTCCAAACATCGTATCTTCTTGTAAAATAAGCACTTTTCCAGTTTTTTTAACCGAACTTAAAATGGTTTCTATATCCAAGGGTTGCAAAGTTCTTAAATCAATTACATCTGCTTTTAGCTCTTTAAATTGCTCTTCCTTTAAGGTATTTAAAATCCAATGTACACCTTGACCATAAGATATTAACGTAATTTCCTCTCCTTTTTGTAAAATCGATGCTTTACCAAAAGGAATTGTATAATAATCCGTTGGAACATCCTGATAAACAGAACGATATAATTTTTTATGTTCAAAAAATAAAACCGGATTTGGATCTGCAATAGCAGTTGCCAACAATCCTTTTGCATCATAAGGAAATGCCGGATAAACTACTTTTAATCCCGGTGTTTTGGTAAACCATGCCTCATTTGTTTGGCTGTGAAACGGACCTGCACTCACTCCTGCTCCACATGGCATTCTTAACACCACATCGGCATTTTGTTTCCAACGGTAATAGGATTTTGCCAGAAGGTTTACAACCGGATTAAAACCGGAAGTAACAAAATCGGAAAATTGTAATTCTACAACCGATTTCATACCTTTAACCGATAATCCGTAAGCTGCCTCTATAATAGTTGATTCACATATTGGTGTATTTCGTACACGTTCTTTGCCAAATTCTTTTAAAAATCCGTCGGTTATTTTAAAAACACCTCCGTATTCGGCTATGTCTTGTCCCATAATAATTAAATCATCATAGCGTTCCATTGCCTGTTTTAACCCTTGTGAAATTGCATCAACCAAACGAATGTTAGAGGTTTTATTATTAGGAGTAACTTCATCTATATCAGATTCTTTAAACACATCATTTAATTCATTATTTAAAGAAATGGTAACAGCAGATTCAGCAAATGTTTTTTGTAAATTATCATTAATTTCCGAAATAATTTCTTTTTTAATTTTTACTTCTAAATCATCATTTAATATTTTTTCTTTTTTCAAAAATGCAGTATAATTTTCAATCGGATCTTTTTTTGCCCATTGTTCCATTAATTCTCTAGGAACATATTTAGTACCACTAGCCTCTTCGTGACCACGCATTCTAAAAGTTTTAAATTCTATTAAAACAGGACGTGGATTTTTACGAATACTCTCGGCAATGGAAGAAACTTTTTGATACACCTCTAAAATATTATTTCCGTCAATTGTATAGCTTTCCATGCCATAACCAATGGCTTTATCTGCCACATTTTGATTTTTCATTTGTTGTGTGCTAGGTGTTGATAGTCCGTAACCATTATGTTCCACACAAAAAATAACAGGTAAATTCCATACAGAAGCTACATTTAATGCCTCGTGAAAATCTCCTTCACTCGTTCCTCCTTCTCCGGTGAAAACCGCTGTAACTTGATTGTTTTTTTTAAGTAAATTAGCTAATGCAATACCGTTAGCTACACCTAATTGCGGACCAAGATGTGAGATCATACCTACAATATGGTATTCGTTCGTGCCAAAATGAAAAGAGCGATCTCTACCTTTTGTAAATCCGTTTGCCTTACCTTGCCATTGTGAAAACAATCTATCTAACGGAATATTTTTAGTAGTAAACACACCCAAATTACGATGCATTGGTAAAATATATTCATTTTGTTTTAAAGCACTTGTAACGCCTACCGCAACAGCTTCTTGACCAATACCGGAAAACCATTTTGAAATTTTACCCTGACGCAATAAAATGAGCATCTTCTCTTCAATCAGTCTAGGTTTGATTAAAGCCTTATATAAGTCTAACAATTGTTTATCGGTTAATTTACCTTTTGAAAAATTCATTGATATCTATAATTAAAACAACTCAAAATTAAGTAAATATTTAAAAAAAAAGCAATATTTTGATTTAATTTTTAAGAAATTTATTAGGTAATAATTACTTTAATTAAACATTACTAAAAAATTTAAAATTAACTATTTGTGATTATATAAAAAAATAAAGTACCCTTTCCATTACAAAAGGGTACTTATAATAATAATAATTAAGGGAAAACTATTACCAAAAATAATTCTTATTTAAGATCATCAAAAATATGTTGCATTAAACGTTTTTTATCATTTATCACTTCTTCCAAAGAAATAGAAGTTTCGGTACGCTCCACACCCGGAATACCACTCAATTTAAAGATAATTTCCTTGGCGTGTTTTGTATCTTTAGCTCTTATTTTACAATATACCGAAAATTTTCCGGTAGTTAAATGTGCCACAGTAACTTCAGGGATTTTTTCAATTTCAGCAATAATATCATTAACACTTCTCGAATTCATTGTTACTAAACCAACATAAGCGATAAATGAATAACCCATTTTATCATAATCAATTACTAAAGTAGAACCTTTAATAATACCCATTTCTTCCATTTTCTTTACACGAATATGGATTGTTCCTGCAGAAACCAATATTTTTTTGGCAATTTCCGTAAAGGGTGTTCGGCAATTTTTTATTAAGTATTGTAAAATTTGATGATCAATCTCATCCATTTTTAAATTTGACATTCTTTTCCTTTTTCTTATTGTTAGCTGTTGCAAATATGTAATATTTTATCTTAAAACCCAAAAATTAATTAAAAAAACAACTAACTACTTTTTATTCGTGATAAATTTTTTAAATTCGTTAATAGAGCTAAACGATAATTGTTTGTTATTAAAGGAATTAGTTCCTAAACCTGATATTGATGGTAAAAAAATAAATTCTTTTAAAAAACACACTTTTTTATTTTTTAATATCTCTTTGTAGCGAATTCCTACTATTTTTTTCTCTCCATTTATTTCGATATTGGTATAAATAAAGTCCAAAAAGTCTTTTTTATTATTGGGTATGCTAAAATATGATTCATAATTTGCTTTTTGCGATTTAGAAGAAATTGCCATAAAACCGGATATTAATGCCATAAAATTATATTTTCTTGTTTGTTCTCGCTGGTAATCATTATAAAAATGTCCGGATTCTATTAAAATGGTAGGAAAACCTGCCTTTTGAAAATTATCACCTGTTGCAGTTGGATAAAATTCATCTGTATATCTACCAATTTGATTAGGAATAAATTTTTGTAAAACCTCATATATACCAACAATTACTTGCATTGTTTTAATCCGTGTAGGTGTAACAGAACGACTTTCATCCTCTGAAGGAGCTAGAAAAGACAAAGTAGCAGGTAAATTCTCTTTACCAATTAAAAAAAGCGTACGCTGATCATGAAGATTAAAACAATAATCCGGATTAAAACTATGCAAAATATTATGTAAAATACGTGATTCCGGAGCTTTAAAATCAGTAGCATCTCTATTTAAATCAATTTGTTGTGCATTAAATCGTGAATACATTTCAGCTCCATCAGGATTTAACATTGGCAGAAATAAAAAAGTTATACTACTTAGCAAATCTTGCATATTTTGTTGGTCTTTTGTGTAGTTAAAATAAGATAACACATCAAACAAGGCTTTTGTTCCCGTTGATTCATTTCCATGCATTTGCGACCAGACTAATATTTTGGTTTTTCCGCTACCTATTTTAATACTGTAAATATTTTTATCTAAAAAAGATTTACCAATTATCTTAACACTAAAATTAGTATCAAGATTATTAATAATAGGTTTGATATCTTGAAGTGTAATATATCTGCCAAATAAAGATTTCTCTTTAAATAATGGATAATTAAAAAGTATTTTATTAAAAATAGTTTTATTCATTTTACAAATGTAAACAAAATATATTTCACAAATGTAAACAGCTTTTTTAAATAAATTGTTTACATTTTTATACAATTGTTTCTTCAAGTTATCGCTTTGTAAACGACATTTATTACAAATTGTCAACAAATTTATAAAAGTTTATTATTTTATTAATTACCAGTCTGTAATATCTAATTATATAAACTATAAGTTTTATATTTTTATAGAATATTTTGTCTGTTTACATTTGTAATTTTGATGTTTGCCATATATTTATTACATTTGTAACATCAAAATAGTTTACAATGATAAACAATGAAGAATTTGCAAAAAGATTAAAAAAAGTATTGGATTACTACCAATTATCTGCTTCAGCTTTTGCAGAAAAAATTGGCGTACAGCGTTCGAGTATTTCCCATTTATTATCCGGAAGGAATAAACCAAGTTTGGATTTCATCTTAAAAGTTTTAAATAATTTTGAAGAAGTAGAATTATATTGGCTTTTAAACGGCAAAGGCACTTTTCCTAAAAGTATAAAAAAGGAAAAACAAGAAAAAGAAATGACAGCTCCTACTCTATTTTCACAAGTTAATGAACCTGACTTTGTTCAAAGTGAAGATAAAACCCCTTATAATATTTCTAATCCAACTAAAAATAAAAATAAAAATAAAGAAATTGATAGAATTGTTATCTTTTATAAAGATGGTAGTTTTGATGCTTATAATAATGAGTAAATGTTGTAGAAAAGATATTGGTTTATTCTACTGTTAGACATTGTTCCTAATTTTTAAATTTATATTAAAAAAAGGTAATCGAAGATAGGAGGTTTTATAGCGTTTGTTAATTTAGATTTGAAGAATCTATTCACTTTTAACTGATTGGTAATAAGTTGTTAAAGTATATATGAAAATAAAATATCCTTTTCATTTATTGATATATTTTAAAAATCAAGTATCCAAATAAAAACCCCATTCCCATCCAATAAACACGTTGCTTGGGGTTCATAGGTATCGTTTTTTTCGCAATTAATTTTCCATTTTTTTTAACGAAAAATTTAATCATATGATTTGAAAAGAGTCTATAATTTGAAGATATTTGGTAATTATCCTCTCCTATTTTAAAATTGTATTCCTTTCCCGTTATCGAAAATTTCTCAGATACTTTTTTTCTGTTAAGTAGAATTGTTTCCTTTCCTAATAAAGAATTATGGAACTCAATATTATTTTCACCAATTTTGAATTCTATGTATTTCATTACTTTATCACTTTTATTAATGCAATATTATATATTTTTAAATTTAAAAATTACCGCTTATAAAGCATCGCGTTGTCTTTAAATGCACTTAAATCTATTTTAGCATTTCCGTATAAATAGATTTTAGATTTTCCCAAAGCTTTTATTTCGATATTTTTTGTGGCATTTATATACAATGCTGTATTATCATCTGCTTTTATAAAAGCGTCTTTAATTTTAAAATTACTTGCTTTTACTCTTGCCGAATTACTTGCTGTAATGGTAGCTTGATCAGCTTTTCCTTCTAATGTTATGGACGATTTTTGGTTTGCATTTACCTTTAAATTATTAGCTGATACGCCAATGTTTAATTTAGAATTTTCTTGTAAATTCATTTCAATAGTATCGGCTTTTAGTAGTAACTCTCCTTTGCAGTGATCATTTGCAAGTAAAGTTATTTTGCTAGCATCGAACATTAAATTTCCCTGTGATTTATCGTTTAGATTAATTTGTACTTCTTCGCTAGTAAAATATTCATTATTAGTTAATTTACTAGAATCATTTAAAGTTACTTCTTCTAAATTTGTTAAATATAAAGTCAATTCAAACTTCTTTTTTCTAGTAATTCTATTTGAGAGATCAATATCTAAAATACCATTGGTAATATCTGTTAACACCACATCATGCAAATTATCATCAGCAAATATCACCAATTTATTTTCTTGTGCCTTAATTATTGTAACATCTAAATTTTTATGCAATTCAATTCCTTTTATGGTATCAAACGCACGCTCGGTAGTAATTACAATTTTACTTCCTTTAACTTTTTCTAATTTTTGTGCGTAAAAGTTAATTCCGATTATTAAAAATAATACTAGTAATCCTTTCTTTTTCATTATAATTTAGTTTAGTTTATTTGCGTGCATATTACAATTTTAATACCGAAAACTCATTTAATGCCGAATTGTACTCTGAAATAATTTCATTTATAATTTCTTTAACCGGTTTTATTTGGTCGATTAATCCGGAAACTTGTCCGATTTCCAATTCCCCTTCTTCCAAATCTCCTAAAAACATGCCTTTTTTCGCTCTTGCTCTTCCTAACAAATTTTTTAACTCTTCAACATTTGCTCCTTTTTTATATAAATTTTCGATATCGTAAAAAAATTTATTTTTAAGTAACCTTGCAGGAATTAATTCCTTTAAAGTAAGCATCGTATCGCCATCTTTTGCTTTTAGTATTTCTTTTTTAAAGAGTTGATGTGCCGAAGATTCTTCACTGGCAACAAATCTACTACCTATCTGAACACCGTCGGCACCTAGAACTCGAGCTGCAAGCATAGCACGACCTGTTGCAATCCCTCCTGCCGCCAGTAACGGAATTTCAATTTCTTTTTTAACCATAGGAATCAATGTAAAAGTAGTGGTTTCTTCCCTGCCATTATGTCCGCCTGCTTCAAAACCTTCTGCCACAACAGCATCAACTCCTGCATCTTGGGCTTTTAATGCAAATTTTACACTACTTACTACGTGTGCTACTTTTATTCCTTTTTCTTTAAAAAATTTTGTGTAAGTCTTTGGATTTCCTGCGGAAGTAAAAACAATCTTAACATCCTGTTCTATAATAATTTTGATAATTGCTTCCAAATCCGGATAAAAAAGCGGAATATTCACACCAAAAGGTTTGTTGGTTTCCTTTTTGCATTTAATAATATGTTCTTCTAAGATATGCGGATACATAGAACCTGCACCTATCAATCCAAGGCCGCCGGAATTACTAACGGCTGAAGCCAATTTATGACCACTCACCCAAACCATTCCTCCTTGTATAAGCGGATATTTTATACCAAACAAATCGGTTATTTTATTTTTCAATTTTTTACTTTTTTATAATTTTAAATTGGTAATTTTTATTGTTATAATTAACGTTTAGGAAGTATATTCCTACATTTATATTACTAATATTAACGTACTTTATACCAGTAATTTGCCTGTCATTACTTAAAATTTTTCTTCCTTGTAAATCAATTAATTCAAAAGAAGTTATTTGTTGCGAAAAATACAAGTCATTCTGCACCGGAACAGGATAAATATACAGCGAATTTAAACTATTTTTAGAAGTATTAAGAGTAGCATAAATTGAACTGAAATCAGGAATTCCATATCCATAATGATCAGTTGGATTTTGGTATAAATGAGCAGATTGCCTAATTAAATCCATAATTTCAAAACTTGTTTTATCCGGAAAAGCTTGCCAAAGACAAGCCACTGCTCCGCATAAAACCGGAGCTGCAAAAGAAGTACCGCTACCCGTACCTACATTGCCGGAGCTTTGAATAATTGTAGTTCCTGCTCCTTTTGCATCTACGTCTGGTTTTATTCTTCCATCAGCCGACGGACCGTAAGAACTAAAATTTGCCATATTTCCGTTGGTATCTACTGCACCAACTGTTAAAATATTAGTAGCATCGGCAGGTGTACTTATATAATGAAATCCGTTGCCATCATTACCTGCTGCGATAGTAGCAACAATTCCTCTTGATGCTAAAACACTTGCTCCTCTTGCTATAAAAGTTGTTGATCCGTTAAAATCGGTATATACATGATTGTATTTAGACTCATCAAAATCGCGATAACCAAGTGAGGTATTTATAACATCCACTCCTAAACTATCCGCTTTTTCGGCAGCTTCTACCCATAGCGATTCTTCTAATGGTGATTCGGAATTTACATCTTCGGTTACAAACAAATAAAATTTAGCATCCGGAGCTGTGCCAATTAATTCGCCATCTACAAATCCTGCAATGGTAGATAAAACACTCATTCCGTGAGTACCACCTGTATTGAGGTTATTGTTTCGCTCTACAAAATTATACGAGCCTAAAATTTGGTTATTATCACGTATGTGCTGAAATCCGTTAAAAGTATCTACACCACCAAAACCATTATCCATAACCGCAATGTATAATCCTTGACCTGTATAATCATTTTGATGCAATATATCTACACCAATTTGTTCGTTCTGATTCAAGGAGTTTCCGTAATTATAAACTACGGCTATTTCATTGAATTTTTCAATTTTCTCTTCTCTATTTGTAATGTTGTTGGAAGCAAATTCAATGTGGTTTACAAACGAAAATCCTTCCGCTTGACGGATATCCGTTTCTAATCCATAAACATGAATAGCATTTAACCATTTGGACTTTGCCTTCACTTCAACTCCATTTAATGCAACTATTTGATTAATATAACTATTTGAAATAGGAACATCTAAATAATCTAAACTAATGTTTTGATTTAATCTTCGGTCTAATGCTCTTTGCGACAACATTGTTAAAGGATTGCTTAAATATGTACTCGCATTTGGCTTATCATTAAAATAAATCCAGGCGTGCTCTTGACTGAATACATTTAATGCTATAAAAAGGATAAAAAGGAAACTAAATTTTTTCATTTTGTAAAGATAAGTATTTTTTAAAAATGGTGAAAAGTAAAACAATATTTCCGATATTTGCATAACAAATTTTTATACCATGAAAAATACAGCTTTAACAGATATTCACAAAAAATTAGGAGCTAAATTAGTACCTTTTGCAGGTTATAATATGCCTGTTCAGTACGAGGGTGTTAACGCAGAACACGAAACCGTTAGAAAAAGTGTTGGTGTTTTTGACGTCTCACATATGGGTGAATTTTTAATCGAAGGTGATAATGCTTTAGAACTCATTCAAAAAGTGACAAGTAATGATGCTTCCAAATTAAAAATCGGTGATGCACAATATTCATGCATGCCTAATGAAACAGGCGGAATCGTTGATGATTTGATTTGCTATCGTATAAAAGATAAAACCTATCTTTTGGTTGTTAATGCAAGTAATATTGATAAAGATTGGAATTGGATTTCTAAATACAATAAAAATTTTGGGGCAAAAATGCGTAATTTGTCGGAAGATTATTCCCTACTCGCAATTCAAGGTCCAAAAGCTGTTGAAGCAATGCAAAGTCTGACTTCCGAAGATTTGTCTGCCATTAAATTTTACACTTTTAAAATAGCGGATTTCGCCGGAATTGATAATGTAATTATCTCGGCTACGGGTTATACAGGCTCGGGTGGTTTTGAAATTTATTGTAAAAATGAAGAAGTAGAGCAAATATGGAATAACGTTTTTGAAGCAGGAAAAGATTTTGGTATTAAACCAATAGGATTGGCTGCTCGTGATACACTTCGCCTAGAAATGGGTTATTGCCTTTACGGAAATGATATTGATGATACTACTTCACCAATCGAAGCAGGTTTAGGATGGATAACCAAATTTACCAAAGATTTTGTAAATGCCAAAAATTTAAAGAAACAAAAAGAAGAAGGTGTTACACGAAAATTAATCGGATTCGAATTAGATGAACGTGGCGTACCCAGACATGGTTATGATATCGTAGATGAAAACGGCACTAAAATAGGAACCGTTACCAGCGGTACAATGAGTCCGAGTTTAAAAAAAGGAATTGGTATGGGTTATGTTAGTACACCTTACGCAAAAAAAGGAAGTAAAATCTACATACAAATTCGTAAAAAACAAATTCCGGCTACCGTAGTAAGACCTCCTTTTTATAAAGGGTAGTGTTAAAAAATAATCGTAAAATAATGGTCTGTTTTCAACAGACCATTATTTGTAAATATTTCTAATACTCACTACTATTTCATCATATTTTCGTAGAAATAATCGCAAAAATCTTGCATGGTAGCAGCCATCTTTTCATCACTTGTAGCTGTAAAATAAGAGTTTTTCATAGCTACCAAGGTTTGATGAAAAAATTGTTTCATCTCATTTATAGGCATTTCTTTTGTCCATAAATTTACACTAAATGTATCTTTATTCGCACTATCCCAAACCGAAAGTAATACAGATTGTGCTTCCATATCTGTTATGTTACCGTCATCGGCACTCCAATAAATTTTTTCAGGAACCTTATTTTCGTCTAATCCTACATTTATTTTAATTTCTGATTTGTGTTTAATTGCCATATTTTTATCTTTTTGGTTTGTATTTTGATTTTTTAAAAATTATTTGATTTGGTGTTTTAAGCATCTCTTGTAAAGAAATATTATTATTTTTCATATATGATTTAACAATTTGTAAACCCATCCACTCGCCTATTCTTCCGGGGGTTTTATTATCGATATCTAAATAAAATTTGGTGAATGGTGCTTCTGCCAAAAAACGTCGTTCTAATTTCGGATTGGTACTGTATAATAAGTTTTTTTCAATAAAATAAGTCCAAATCATTTTTTCATTCTCCTTAGTCCATTGGTACTTATCATCAGTATAATTTATAATGTTTTCTTCCTTTACAGAAGGTAAAAATGCCTGAGTAGTATATAATAATTTACCGTGTTGTATCATTTTTTCAACAAAAGAACGATTAGGTTCTAAAATTTGTACTTTTCTTGCAATTTCCTTTGCTGCGTTTATTATTAGTTGTTTTTTTTCAAATGAATTGATAATATACTTAGGGTAATCTAGATATTTTTTATAAAACGGATTATCTTTTCCTAAAAAAACATCTAATGACAAATATAATGTATCTTGCTCGTAAATTACTCTTTGATCATACGAAATATTTGTCATTACTGTAATAACCTCAGGTTCTTTAAATTTTGGATAATAATATTTTACATGCTTAAAGAGATTTTTTAAATTTTCCTTTTCAGTAGAAAAATCGGCATATTCTTTCATTGTTGCCTGAAATAATTCTTGCTCTAAAGTATCTTTCATTTTAGCAATCCAAATACTATCGATATCATGTGGAAAAAT
>JALSLI010000135.1 GCA_026988395.1 Flavobacteriaceae bacterium
AGGTGATGAAAATCCGGAAACGACGATATGGGAATATGATAATTTTGATATTCCTGTTCCGGAAAACGAGTGGTTTAAAACCGAATTTTATTGGAAATGGAGTGATAACAATAACGGCAGGTCATTATGGAAAATAAACGGACAAGTAATAGCAAATCACAACGGTGCTACAACTAAAAACAACAAACCGATAAATTTTATTATTTTAACACAAATATATGGTGATGCCAATCCGAAACACCAATGGATTGACGATATTGAAATTTGGGATGATTTGCCTGAAAACTAAACTAGAAATTAGATTAATGAGGCAATTTATTTTTTACGCTATGATACATAAAAGCACCAACAACAGCACCTAAAAGCACTACACCAATAGCTAAAACACCTTTACCGAGTAAAACAAACATTGGCCCAGGACAAGCTCCTGCTAACGCCCATCCTAATCCAAAAATAATTCCTCCTAAAATATTGCGATACATACCTCTTTTTTTGGGAATAAATTGAATGTCTTTTCCTTGAATCGTCTTTAATTTAACTGCTTTTATTATTTGAAATAAAATAATTCCGGTAACAACCGCAGAACCGATTATACCATACATATGGAAGGATTGAAATTTAAACATTTCAAAAATTCGATACCAAGATACTGCTTGTGATTTGGATAATACAATTCCAAAAAAAACACCTGTAAGAAAAAATTTAAGTAATTTCATGATTAACTAAATATTAGAGGCAAAATAAACCAAGTCATTGCTAAGCCTCCGATAAAAAAACCGATAACGGAAATTAAAGAAGGTAGTTCTAACATACTTAAACCAACAATTGCATGTCCGGAAGTACAACCTCCGGCATATCTTGCTCCAAAACCAACCAAGATTCCGGCTAGAAACAAAATTGCAAATCCTTTTAAAGACAGCATTGCATCTACACTAAAAATTTCGGGAGGTAAATATGTTTTCTCGGGATTTTGAAAACCTAATTTTTGCAAATCTGTAATTGTATGCGGATTTAAAGCAATCGATTCATCCGGAATTAAATAGTGAAAAGCAAGAAATCCACCAACGACAAGTCCAACAGAAAAAGCCAAATTCCAGCTATTTTTCCGCCAATCAAATTTAAAATAGTCAACTACTTTTCCGGCACCACCAATAGCACATAAACTTTCTAAATTTGATGAAATACCCAAACGTTTTCCAAAGTAAAACATTAAAAACATGGATAAAGCAATTAATGGTCCTGAAATATACCAAGCCCAAGGTTGTGTTAGAAATTCCATATATTTGATTTTTAGTTAGTAATCAAATTTATCGATAAAATATTTGGAGTTGGTAACAAAAGTTACATATCTTTAAATTGGTGTGAGATTTAATTGAAGTGCAACTTATATAAATTATTCCTATCCAATATATATAACTTCTTTTTTAAGGAAAACAATCCGTAAGGATTTCCTTTAAAAGCAACTGTGCTGTCTTTTTTACTAAAAATGGATTTTACAGCCTTTGTTTTTGTATCTATTTGGTAGAGTAAATCGGCATTTAATTCACCATTTTGACTAGCAACTGTAAAAACAGCTTCTTTATTATTTATAAATTGAATATTAGTAATATTGAGGTGTTTGTTTAATTTTAAAGGTATGGATATCCATTTTTCACCT
>JALSLI010000136.1 GCA_026988395.1 Flavobacteriaceae bacterium
ACAAAAATTACGAACGAACTTACGGTTGGTCTTGGCTTTTAAAATTAAGTTTAGAACTACATACTTGGAATAATAAAGACGCCAAAGAATTAGAAAAAAACCTACAACCTTTAACTAATTTAATTGCTCAAAAATACATTGATTTTTTACCAAAACTGCGTTATCCCATTCGTGTAGGAACACATACCAATACTGCTTTTGGTTTGACATTTGCCTATGATTATGCAAAATCAACAAAAAATACAGAGCTTTTAAACGCCATTACAAAAAGAGCAAAATTCTTTTATCTAGACGATAAAAATTGCCCAATGTCTTGGGAGCCAAGCGGTACCGATTTTTTATCACCATGTTTGGAAGAGGCTTCTTTAATGAAACGTATTTTACCGAAAGATGAATTTACAACTTGGCTACATAAATTTTTACCGGAACTCTTTAAAAAAGATTACCAATTACAAGTTGGTATTGTAACCGACAGAACCGATGGTCATTTAGTACATTTAGATGGATTAAATTTTTCAAGAGCTTGGTGTTTAAATGAGATTTCCAAAGATATTCCGCAGTTAAAACACCTCAAAAAAATTGCCGATAATCACATAAAATATTCTTTACCAAATCTGGTTGGCGATTCTTATGAAGGCGGACATTGGTTAGCTTCCTTTGCAATTTATGCATTAGATTCTCAATATTAATTTCTTCTAAAAATAATGGACATCCGTTTAAATGAAATAAAAAAAGGAATTTTAGCTTACACCGAAGCAATTCAAAAATTTAATAAATTTGACTTGCAAAAATACTTCCTTTTGGTCTTTCTCTTGTTATTTATTTTCCTGTTTCCGGTAATGATAATGGATGCATTTATGTATTTGTTTAGTTTCATTCTTCCATTTTCAAAAAGCACCAAATATGAGTCTTTATTTGCTCAGTTTATGGCAAGTATTTCAGGATTTTTCTTGTTATTGGTTTTGTCTCCTGTTTTTTCTTTAGTTTCCGAAAAAGTAACAGCAAAATTACAAGGTAAAACATATCATTTTTCTTCAACACAATTTATAAAAGATATTTTAAGAGGAATAAAAATCACTTTAAGAAACCTTATTTACGAATATTTATTTATTGCTCTAATATCCATATTACTTTATTTATCACCAAAAAATTCAATTTCCAATATAATGGGAAATATTTTATTAATTTTAGTTACTTCCTATTATTACGGTTTTACTTTATTAGACTATGCCTTGGAAAATCATCGTTTTAGTTACAAAAAATCACTTAATTTTGTTAAAAACAACAAAGGAATCGCTATTGGTTTGGGTTTGGTTTACCACATTATCATTTCTACAAACGACTTACCCTTTGTAGAAAATATTTTAGGACATTTTACCATATATATCACTACATTTGGCGAAGCAATTATTGTTTTTATTGGCGTTATTGCAGCAAGTATCTTGGTTAGCCGAAAACTAAAAAATCCCAAGTAAATAATTACTTGAGATTTTTCTTGGAAACAAAAAAAAGAAATGTTTTTTAATTGTCGCGTTTTACATGTGCCACACCGTTTATGGTTCTTAAATTTCCGGAAGAATCTGTATATGTTCCACTAAAAGTGATATCAATATAATCGCCGGTATTAGCAAGAGGTGATGTACTTACCGTTGCTGTGATATTTACCGGTTGATTATAATCTAAATTCCCCGGATTTAATTCCATTGAAAAATCATTTCCGTAATTATATGTTCCGGCAGGTGCTTTAACAGAAATATAAATATAATTAGTCTGTCCACTAGACACACTACCAACACTATACGTATTATTTCCTGCATAATAATTTCCATCAATATTTGTAACAAAAGTAATAGCAGGATCATTGTCTATTTGATATGTAATATATTCAGGTGTTCCATTACAAGCAATCAAATTTCCAATATTTGTTATTGGTGATGTAAAAGTATAACTCACTACTCCAGTTGTTTGAAAACCGGTATTATCTATACCTTCTAAAGTGAAGTTTCCTAATGAATTACAAGCCAAAGTAGTAAAAGAAAAAGTGCCATTAGTAACGGTATAGCTCATATAAATATAATCTTGATTAACATAACTACCGGATTCTAAAATCACATAACCGTCTGTTACAGGATTATTATTACAGTCTAATAAAGTACCGGTTATTGTAACTGTTTGTAATGCAGGTATGGTAATTACACCCAAATTTGTATCTGCTGAAAACGGACCAATATTACTGGTTGAAACCGGATTACCACAAGGATCAATAATTTCCATCGTTAAAGTTTCGTTTGCCGGAATTAATCCGCAAATTTCCCCATTACCGTTAGACCAACCTACTCTTGGATATGTGGCATTTGCTCTCCACAATTCTACTTTTACTCCATAAACCGGATTTCCGTTGCTATCTTCAATTGTCATACATAAATTTACTGTTGGAAATTGTGCATCACAATTCCACCATGAAAAATGACTTACTTGTCCGATATATTTTCCACCGATTAAATCGGCTGAACCGTCTTCTATCCAATATCCTTTTTCTTGATCAAAATGCCAAAGCGAAATGGTATTTGGTGCATTGGTTTGTGCAGGATCTACAGGCAATTCTATTGTTGCCGTATGACCATCTGCGATGTTTAAAATCTCTCCTCCACTACCACGTAATTCAACGTTTAGCATTCCGTATGTTTCTAAAATACGTTCGTTATTATCGGCATTTTGAGCGTATAAACTTCCCGGCATTTTTAAAGTAATTTCAGGATCTGATGGATCTAAATGTTGCATCATTACCGTAACACTTCCGGAATATGCATTACCATTTGCATCTTTAAATGACCCGTCAAAAGCTACTTTTGCTCCGTTAGGTAAATTTACTTCGCCATTTGAACCGCTTTGAACCGTACCTACAATATTTTCATCTAACAACATAATGGTTACTTGATTCATCGCATCGGTTGGCACTAAAGTTCTTGAACCTTTAAGAAAACCGGATTTCTCTACCTCTACATAAGCAAATTGCTCGTGTACCGAAACATCTTCCAAAATAAAAATACCGTTATCATCGGTTGTGGTTGAGTCTGACCCAATCATCACATTTGCTCCTGAAACAGGATTATGAGATGTGTCCATAACTCTTCCCATAAAACTACGGTTTACTTCAGTTCCGAAATTATCGGAAAAATCACTTTGTTGTTCATCTTGTGGCGGATTATCACCGTTTTTTTCTCTACAAGAGGTAAAAGTTAGTGTAAAGGTCATTAAAATTCCTAATAGAAATGATACTGATTTAATTGAAATTTTCATAATTATTTGTTTTAATATTCATTTATAGATACAATGTTTGAAATTTTGTTACCTGTAAATTTGTATTTTTACAAAAATATTTTTTTATGCCTAATCAAGAATACATTTTAATCAAGGGTTATAAACACATCAAATATACCGTTAAAAAACTATCGGAAAAAGAAAGTTTGGAAAAAAGTGAGGAATTTTATCATTTTTTAAATTCCAGAAGGTCAGTACGCAAATTTTCTTCAAAACCTTTTTCTAAAAAAATTATTGAAAATATTATCAAATCGGCTTCCACAGCACCTTCGGGTGCTCACAAACAACCTTGGACTTTTTGTGTGGTTTCCAATGCCGAATTAAAATCTAAAATTCGCCAAGCTGCCGAAAAGGAAGAAAGAGAAAGCTATGAAAGTAGAATGAGCGAACGCTGGAAAAAGGATTTAGAGCACATAGGCACAGATGCCAATAAACCATTTTTAGAAGACGCTCCGTATTTGATTATTGTTTTTAAAAAGGCTTATGATTTAGATAGAAATGGCAATAAAATGAATAACTACTATGTAAACGAATCGGTTGGAATCGCCTGTGGTATACTTATCACAGCCATACACAATGCCGGTTTAATAACTTTAACCCATACGCCAAGTCCGATGAATTTTTTAACCAAATTACTCAACAGACCAAGCAACGAAAGACCTTTTTTGCTATTACCGGTAGGCTTTGCAAAAGAACCGGTTTACGTCCCCGATTTACAACGAAAAAATTTAGATGAAATTGCGGTTTTTTATGAATAATCACCCATGCACCAAAGGTAATTTCCCTCTAGTTTTCATAAAATCGGCTTCATATTGCAATAAATCTTGCCATTTTTTATCTACAATTTCTCTATCTTGATACTGTCTGGCAAATTTTAAAAATAGGGCGTGATGTCCTGCTTCCGATTCTAAAAAACCTCTAAAAAATTGTGCTAATTCTTTGTCTTGAAGATTTTCGGAAAGTACTTTAAAACGCTCGCAACTTCTTGCTTCTATTAAAGCGGCAATTAACAAGCGTGCAACCAAAGCTTCGGTTCTATCTTTTGTTTTATGAAAAAAATTAAAGAGGTGTTTGGCATATTCACTTTTTTGATCGCGACCTAAGGTATATCCTTTTTTTACCATTAAATCGTGTACCATCTTAAAATGTTCCATTTCTTCAATAGCGTGAGCCGATAAAGCTTGTACCATTTCGGTTTCTTCGGAATAGTTGATGATTAACGACACGGCTGCTCCTGCCGCTTTTTGTTCCGCGTAAGCGTGATCTGTTAAAAGTTGTTCTAAATTTTCTTCGGCAATCTTAGCCCAAGAAGCATTGGTATCTGATTTTAATCCTAACATCTGCTCTATTTTTATGCAAAAATATTACTAATCTTCAAATCGCACACGCAATTCTTCCAAAGTTTTTTCATCACCTACAAAAGTAAGTACATCACCAAGACGTAATCTGGTATAACCGTGAGTCATTAGTAATTGACCGTCTCGTTTTATGGAAAGAATAATAATATTGGTTGGTAAATCCAGTTCTCTAATACGTATTCCGTGAAGGTCTTTATTTTTCACTTCCACATCAATAGTATCGTGTTCATCATCCATACCTAACAATAAAGTTGCAGCATTTGGTGAGCGAACAAAGTGATCTAACAAACTAACCATTGCTGTTGCAGGCTCGATAATTAAACAACCTAATGCATGAAATTTTTCAAAATTTTCTCTTTTATTTAAGCGAACGACAATTTCTTTTGTTCCACAATTTTCATATAACAACTGTGCAATATGATAATTTTTAGAATCGGATAACAATAGAACAACAGCCTCAACTTTTTCCAATTCAATTGCTTTTAATTCTTCAATACTTGGAAATTCATCATTCAAATAAACAATTCGTTCATCATCCTTAGAGACGGAAATAATCTCTTTTTCCATGCAAACAATTCGTGCTTTCCAATTGTGTTTTTCCAATTGATTTGCTAATGCTATAGATTGGCTTTCCAAACCGAAAATTACAGCATCACGATTATTTTGTTCTAAATTCATTTTTGCTTTTAGATGTGTTTCGTCTACAAAATTTAAAACCCATTTAAATATTGGTGGTCCTAGCAATTGATTAATTACTACAATAGCAATGATAATGGTTTCAAATTTATCGCCCCATTGTGGGAATTCGTGAGCTATTATAGTAGATAAACCTAATGCAACTCCGGCTTGTGTTAAATAAGGTAATCCGGCGATATGTAAATATTTTTTATCGTCTTTTGCTGCTAGAACTCCGGCTACACCTCCAACATACATCGTTAAAAGACGTAAAAAGAAAAATGCCAAAGCAATACCAAAAACACTAATAAAGGTTTGAACGGACAAAGATGCTCCGGTAAGTGTAAAGAAAATAATAAAAATTGTTGGACTTATTTTTTCAATAACTTCAGAGAATTCTAATCTATGTTTGCTGTAATTAGTAATCACAAAACCTCCGATAATGCTAATTAATAAAGGTTCTATACGAAATTCATGATGTAAATAAATTTGCGAATAATGCGATATAATATCCGCCAAAACATAAACACCGTAACCAAGAACAATAGTTATTATTGCTTTTATATTTTCGTTTAATTTGGTATTAAAGAATAAAATTAAAATTTTCCCTAAAATAAAACCGAAGACAAAAGATGTGATTAACTCTAAAATTAAAAAAATAAAAAATATAATACTTATCGATTCGTTATGAATAAAAGCTTTTGCAACTGCAAAAGAAATAGCAAATAAAATAATTACCAGTACATCTTTTAAAACAGTAACACCTAAAACTGTCTTGGTAAAAGGACCATTTGCACGCATTTCTTGAATAACTGCAATTGCCGACGAAGGTGATCTGGCTAAGAATATTGTGGCAAACAAAATGGCAACTGCTACCTTGTGTTTTACCGGTAAATCTGCTATAAAAGGAATATAATCTGCTGCAAAATAAACGATAGTTGTAGTAAGTACAAAAGTGAAAAACATTTGCGTAAAAGTCATCCATTTTATGGCGTGCATTCTACTACGTAATTCGCTTAAATGTAATTCTGCTCCCGCCGAAAAAGCAATTACAGCTAATGCAATTTGATTTAAAAAACTCAGCTTTTCAATAACATCTTTATGTATAAACCCTAAAACTGAATCTCCTGCAATAATACCGGTAATAATCAAACCGGTAATTATTGGAAATCGGTATTTTTGGAAAAATTTTGCAATCTGATTCGAAGCAATTGCAATGATAAAAAATCCTATTAAGTATGTAATCAATAATTTAAAGTCCAAATTTTTATTTCTTTTTAATTTTTAAAGATACATTTTTTAGAACTATAAACTAATTTTTTAATAAAATTTTAAAATAACATAAAATAAACCAAAAATAGCAGTGTTTACTAGTATATTTGCAAAATAAATATCTTTATAAAATATATTAATTTATATTAATAGGTTCTTAGGATTTAAAAATTTAACGAATTTCTATACAGACTTGGTTTTAAAAACAATTTTGTGCTAATTCACAGGTAAAAAACAAATTAAAATTTATTAAATAATTAAAATGGACAAACTCAAAACGACAAATACATTACTTCTAGTCTTGGTATTACCCGTAATATTCTATATCTTACACTTGCTGTCTTTTATTTTTGTTCCTCTTATCTTTGCTATGTTTATAGCTCTGCTTTTTATGCCTATAATGAGAGGAATGATAAATCGAAACATTCCTAAATATATCAGTTTAACCATTGTTATATTATTAATTTTAGGTCTGATGAGTATTATTTTTTTTATTTTTCATATATCACTAAAAGAAATAATTCAAGAAAACGGCACATTTCTCCAAAGAGCTAATTCCAAAATAACATACCTACTAAAAGATATTGAGACATTTTTAGGAATTGAAAAAATAAACTCCGGAGATGTTATGAATTTAGGAAACATAAATTTATTTAAGAATCTAGGTATTTCGGTAAATATTGCAATGCGTACTTTATCGTTATTTATAATGAGCTTGTTTTTTTCTATTTTAATCCTTGCCGGAACTTTTAATTTTCAAAAAATTTTAAATGCTACTTTAATTAAACAAAAATTCACTTCGATAAAGATATTTAGACAAATTGAAAAGGATTTACAAACTTTTATTAAAGTAAAAGTTATTATTAGTTTTTTTACAGGTTTAGGTTTTACGCTTGCTTGTTATTTTTTTGATGTTAGTTTTCCAATATTTTGGGGATTTTTAGCTTTTTCTATCAATTTCATTCAGATGATTGGCTCTATAATTTCTGTAATATTGCTGTCATTATTTGCATTTTTAGAAATCGATTCTACTACTACATTACTCTTTTTTATACTTAGTATTTCTTTGGTCCAAATAATTATGGGAAGTATTTTAGAACCGGTATTTATGGGTAAAACATTTTCTATAAACGTATTAACTATTGTGATAATGCTCTTATTTTGGGGGTTTATTTGGGGAATTCCCGGTATGATATTATCCATTCCTTTAACCGTTTTTATAAAAATTATCTTAGAACAATTTCCAAAAACTAAGATAATCGCCGATTTTATTTCATAACATAAAAAACTAAATTGTATCTTTAACCGTAAAATAAAAAAACATGCTTGCAATTAAACCGGAATATATAATTATAATGGGAATTTCCATTATTATAATCATTAGCTTTATTTTTAATTATATTTCACGAAAAACCAGTATTCCGTCGGTATTATTACTTATGGTATTAGGTGTTTCTATGCAATACCTTTTTCCCGGAATTACCGAAAATGAATCTCTTTTTAATTTGCTGATTGTCATTGGTAAAATGGGATTAATCTTAATTGTTTTAGAAGCTGCACTAGACTTAAAATTAAAAAAGGATCAAATAGGTCTTATTGTAAGAGCTTTCCTTTCTGCATTAATTATTCTGTTGGCTTCCTCTTTTGCCATTGCGTATATTTTACAATATTTTTTAGAAGCAAGTTTTTTTAAATCATTTTTATATGCTGTGCCTCTTTCGGTTATGAGTAGTGCCATTGTGATACCAAGTGTTTCTTCCTTATCGGAATACAAAAAAGAATTTATGATTTACGAATCTGCTTTTTCAGATATTTTTGGTATTATATTATTCCAATTTTTATTAAATTCTGATGATTTTTATTCGGTTTCACACGTTGCTTTCAGCTTGTTTTCAAACATTGTAATCACCTTAATTGTGGCTGTTATTTTTGGTTATTTTACCGTTTGGGGAATTCAAAAACTTACCAGTCACGTAAAACTTTTTTTAATAATTGCCGTATTAATGTTGGTTTACGCAATAGGTTCTATCTTTCATTTATCCTCTTTAATCATTATTTTAGTTTTTGGAATTATTTTGAACAATTCCGATTTATTCTTTAAAGGAAAATTAGAAAAATGGATTGATAAAAAACGTATTAAAGAAGAGTATAAAGGTTTTTACATCGTAACATTAGAATCTTCCTTTTTATTGCGAACTGTATTTTTTGTAATGTTTGGTGTTACCATCTCTTTGATGTCTTTGGCTAATATTCAGGTAGCCGAAATCAGTGCTTTAATCATTATTGCCCTTTATTTAGTTCGATTTATTTTTTTAAAAATTCTATTATGGAAAAAATCTGTTTTTCCGGAAGTCTTTATATCTCCAAGAGGTTTGATTACCGTTTTACTATTTTACTCAATACCTACAAATTTAAAAATTGAAAATTTTGATCAAGGAATCATAATGTATATCATTATAGTTACCAGTATTATTATGACTTTTGCCCTTATTTTTAGCAAACGAAAAAGCAGAAAATTAAACGACTTATTAGAAGAATACAATAAAATACACAAAGATATCGAAGAAGTTACCGAAGATAGTTTTACTGCAGATGATCGTGTAGTGAAATAATAACATGAATAGGTTTAAACCTTAAACATCTAAATCCAATTTACGTCTTAGATCAGAAAGTAATGGGTTTTTCTCTTTTAAAAATTCGTATTTTTCTTGTGGTGTATAGGCAAACTTCTTTTCTTCATCTTCATTTACCACATAAATAAAATCGATTGCATAATTTTGAAGCTCTTCTCTAAAATAATGCAATACTTTTCCTTTACTTTTATCAATCTCTTGTTGCATTCTAGCATTTGGCAAAGTTAATTCTACCTTAAAATCTTGCACAACTTTAAAGGAAATAGAGCTTAACAATGATGCTAATAACTTTTCATTTTTAGCATTTAATTTTTGAATATTCTGCTTCCATAAAATCGAAAATTGTGATTCAGTAAATGGTGTTTTTGGTAAATCATCATAGTTTACAGCTACTTTTTTCTTTTTGCTTGTTTTCTTTTCGGTAAGACTTTTTAAAGATAAAATAGACCTTCCTCTTTTAGGCAAAGTAGCATCATAAGACGATACTTTTTCCGGTTTAACCGAAACAATTTCTTTTTCAGAAGGCGATATTACTTCGTTTATAATATCCTTTTTAGGTGTTACCGCTGTATCCGGTTTTTCTGCAATTACTTTTCCGGCATAAAAACCGGCAGGAATTATAAATTGTTTAGATTTTTTTTTTGCCGGAATTTCCGGTATCAAATGTTAAAGAAGCAATCTGCATTAAGGTGAGCTCTACCAATAATCGCTGATTCTGACTAGTTCGATAGTTTAAATCACAAGTATTTGCCAAATCAATTGCTTGAATTAAAAAACGAATATCTGCTTTAACCGATTGCTCTAAATATTGCTTTTTTGTATTGTCGCCTACCTCTAATAAATCAACTGTTTCCTTATCTTTTGCTACCAATAAATCTCTAAAATGCGATGCCAAACCAACGATAAAATGGTGTGCATCAAAACCTTTAGCCAAGACTTCATTAAATCGTAACAAAACTTCCGGAATATTATTTTCCAGCAACAAATCGGTTACACCAAAATAAACATCGTAATCTAGAATATTTAAGTTTTGTGTAACTGCTTCGCGAGTTAAATTCTTACCACAAAAACTTACCACACGATCAAAAATAGACAAAGCATCACGCAAAGCTCCATCTGCTTTTTGAGCAATTAAATGCAAAGCATCATCTTCGGCAGTTATATCTTCGTCTTTTGCTATCTTGTGCAAATAATTTTTAATATCTAAAACGGTAATTCGCTTAAAATCAAAAATCTGACAACGCGATAAAATTGTAGGAATTATCTTGTGTTTTTCGGTTGTTGCCAAGATAAAAATAGCGTGAGCCGGAGGTTCTTCCAAAGTTTTTAAAAAAGCATTAAATGCTGATGAAGACAACATATGTACCTCATCGATAATATATACTTTATATTTCCCTGTTTGTGGCGGAATTCTCACTTGCTCAGTTAGCTGTCTAATATCTTCAACCGAATTGTTAGAAGCAGCATCCAATTCAAAAATATTAAAAGCAAAATCTTCGTTTTCATCTACTTTATCCATAGATTCTTCGTTAATCCGTTTTGCTAATATTCTGGCACAAGTGGTTTTACCAACACCTCTGGGACCGGTAAACAACAACGCTTGTGCTAAATGATTGGATTTTATAGCATTCTCTAATGTATTGGTAATTGCCTGTTGCCCAACAACTTCATCAAACTGTTGTGGTCTGTATTTTCTTGCCGATACAACGTAATGCTCCATTTTTTTAGATTGCTTTTTTTACTGAAGCAAATCTAAGCATAATTTCACATTCTTATAAAAATGTTTTTGATAATTTATGAACAATTAAATACTTTACATTTTAATGATTTTGGAAATATAAATTTGATTTCTATATTTAATTTTTAAAAAATATATTCCTCCTGAAAATCCTGTCATATCAATTACTATTTCTTGATTTGTAAAATTGTAATTTAACGGTAATTTTTTTCCGGAAACGGAAAATACCGAAATTTCTTCTTTTGAGAAATTAGTTAAATCATCAACATTTATTCTTATCTTATCAACTATCGGATTAGAAATTTTTAATATTTTTTGTAAAGATTCGTTTATATTAGAGGTTTCATTAAAATGTACCGAAAAAGGAAGAGACAAAACACAACTACCAATAGCCTGAGCTGCGTAATAAGTTGTATTTTCTTCTAGAATTGTTGAAGAAGGTATCATGTTATCAACAGCCAAAAAATTAGAATTAAAAAAGTAAATATCAGATATACCTGTTGTGTTTTCAAATGGTAATTCTCCAATAGTTGTTCCTTGTGGCACAATATACATTTCATCTCCAATTGGTGCAGGGACAGGTTGCAAAATTTCAAAAGTATAAGCATAATACATTAAACAAAGTGAATCACAATTACAAACACCTTGAAAAGCATAATACGTTTCTCCCTCAACCAATATTGTATTCATAGGAAGTTCTCGATTGGTTTCTTGGTTAGGACCGTCAAACCAAAATATCTCATTATAGCCATCAGTATTAAATACAACTACATCAGCCAAAGTGTAAGTGTCATTATTCATATTACATAAAGGCTCTATAAATTCCGGTGCTATTGGTGCCGGATAGT
>JALSLI010000137.1 GCA_026988395.1 Flavobacteriaceae bacterium
CGGATAATATTTTGTCCCATATAATACTCGCGTAGGTTTTTTTGTCCTTTAACAGCTTGTACCGGAAAAATCAGTTTTAAGGTGTAATGGTCCATATTATAACTTTCGTCAAATTGTGCGGGCGACCAGTGAAATACAACCAAAGAATCGCCTGCATCTGTTTTTGTGTACTCCAAGTATTTAGCTTCGCTAAAATCCGTTTGAAAATAAAATACATAAGTTACATTTCCGTTTGCAACACCTTTACCCTCAGCGAGTACAATATCCCATTTATCATAGCCAACATTTTTTATGCTTAATTTATAACGATTCCCAAAATCATCTACGGCATAAGATTCTTTCAAAAAATTTTTAATGCTTAGTTTTCCGTTTCCCGAAAAATAAAAACCGTGTAATTCGCCTTCTAAAACATGGTACTGAACTACATATTTTACCGTAGCTTTTCCACTACTGTCTAATTCAACTGTAGTTTCAACAAAATTTATAGTTCCGCTTCCGGCATGGATATTTATATAGAAAAGCAGTAATAAAAACAATAGAATGGTGCGCATAATAAAGCTTTTAGGTAAATAATTTCAACAAATTTTTAACTTATAATTTCTCGATATTCGTATCTTAAGCAATTCTCAGATAATTTTTTATATCTATGATATAAAGTTTCTTTTTCAAATTTTTTTAGGATTATTTTTTGATAGGTTCCTGTTTTATTTATTAAATAAAAACCGGTTTTTAGTTGTTTTACAAAATGTTGAAGCCATAAGGCAGTTCCTTTTTTATTTTTAGCAGTACAATGTTTAACAGATTGTATGTTAACATCTTCATCGTCTTTGCGCACTACAATTCCTGCATTTAAGCTTAACATTATCGCTATAAAAAAAGTAATTCTCTTCATATTCAAAACCCAATTTAGCTTTAAATATACAGATTTTTTTGAAAATCTGCAAAAAACACAACTGTGGATCAGGGCAATCAAGTTTAAATAGGTCAATAGTAAATAGAGTCAATAGCCGTCGGTTTTAGTTTATAGAAAATGTGCTATAAAAAGAAAGGCTTTAGCCGGAAATATATCTATGGTAAAGCCTTTCTTTCATGGTTTTTTGTACCGTTGGGTAAACCCAACGGCTATTGAAAAAATGAATAAATTACTTGAGTATTTGTGCAACTTGTCTGACTATTGGCGGATCCGTAGCATTAGTTACGGTGAGTATCGAAAAACGAGCATTCCCTATAATGACGTGCTGTATAGCTTTGCAGTAGAAGATAGTTGCGCATTTAATATACTAAACATTAATTTAGTTTTAAGGATAAAATATATTTTTAATATTGATTTTCCTCTTAATCCAATATTTAATGTAAATTTGTTTTATAAAATCAAATTCTAATCCGAATGGAAAATCCTGCTGTTAAACGTTCTTTTCTTGAAAGACTTACTTTTTTGTTGTTATTTAGTGTTTTATTTGTTTATATTTTGGTTATTGCCAAACACATCCTTTACCCGATTGTTTTGGCTTTACTTTTTTCCTACTTCATTTTTCCGTTGGTTCATTTTTTAGAGACCCGGGCTCGTTTTCCACGAGTTTTGGCCATATTAACTTCTTTTGTATTATTTTGA
>JALSLI010000138.1 GCA_026988395.1 Flavobacteriaceae bacterium
TGGAAGTAGTAAAAAATCTCTCTATCCGGTTTTCAGAAGGTGAACGTGTTGCCTTAATAGGGCAAAACGGCGCCGGAAAAACCAGCTTAATACGCTGTATTCTCGGGCATTATGTTTACAAAGGCAATGTTGAAGTTTTGGGCAAGAATCCGCGAATAGAAAGAGTAGAGATTTTAAAAGAAATAGGCTTTGTTCCGCAAATTCCTCCACCCCTAAAAATGACCCTTAGTGAGCTTATGGATTTTTACGGAAAATTAAGCAGTACGGACACAAATAAATTTATTGATATTTGCGAAAACTTAGGGCTTTCGGTTAAAGAAAATGCAACAAAACCTTTTTTCAAGCTCTCGGGCGGAATGAAACAAAAGCTCTTAATTGCACTTGCAATTGGCAAAAATCCGAAAATTTTACTTTTAGATGAACCATCGGCAAATCTTGACCCGAAAGCACGTGAGATTTTATTCAATTATTTGGATAATTTTCGTCAAGATGGCTTAATGATTTTAAGCAGTCATCGTTTAAATGAAATTTCAACATTGGTTAACCGTTTGATTGAAATGGATTTGGGCAATATTGTAGTAGATAAAACAATGATACCCCTTTCGGAAAAAAAATCTATATTCAAATACAATATCTATCTATCAGAATCAAACGAAGAGTTGGAAAATGTACTTCGTACATGGAAATTTAAGCAAAATTCAAGTACTTTACATTGGGAAGCAACAATCGCTAATAAAGACGTGGTAAAATTGTCTAATATTTTAAACCGTTTTACGGATTTTATAAAAAGTATTGAAACTACTAAAATTGATTAAAAAATGAAAAATTTAATATTCGTATTTTTATTATTTATAATAGCATGTGCGCCAAAAGCAGATTACAGTCCGCGCAAAATTAATTTTGACAGAGATATTTGTATCAACTGTCTAATGGGATTAGCAGACCAAAAATATTCGGTACAAGCAATTAACAGCCATAACGAAGTAATTTGGTTTGATGATATTGGTTGTCTTGAAGAGTATATGAAAAAAGATGATTGGAAAAACTGGAAAGGCGAAGGTAAAACACAAATTTGGGTAGGAGACTGCGAAACCGGAGCGTGGATTGATGCAGAAAAAGCCTATTACCGTTTCGGCGACAGAACGCCAATGGGCTACGGATACGGTGCATTAAAAGAAAAAAGAGACAGCACCTACACCTTTGATGAGCTAATTGACCGAATAAATAAAGGTTTGACCATGCGTGAAGAGTTTATTAAAGAAAAAAAAATGTTACACATGTCGAAAGACAGCACTGAAACGGAAGTAAAAGACAGTCTTTAATAAATTAAAGGCAGTTAGTTATTATCGTATTATCTAATACCCAATTATCTAAAAACAAAAATATGAATAGCAGCTTAATGCAAATTGCCGTACTGGATATAAAACAAAACTTACGCTCAAAATCATTTTGGGCATATAGCATACTTTTTGGTGGATTTGTTGCCATTATGTTTGCACTGGGAGTAACCGAGTCGCAGATAATCGGATTTATCGGTTTGGGCAGGTTAATGGTAACTTTTATGCAAGTAAGCATGGTTATTTTACCGATTTATGTATTAA
>JALSLI010000139.1 GCA_026988395.1 Flavobacteriaceae bacterium
AGGAAGCTGATAATTTTGCTCAATGTAAACTTATATCACTTAGCGTTTGGAATGAAATTTTAAATAATTATTTACCTCTAAATGATGAAAAAATAATTGAATTAGGAAAAAAATTCGGTATTAATCCAGCAATACTACTCGGAAGAGTCTGTTTTGAAAAGGATTATTATGGAATTAAAACCAAAATAGATAAAAAAATAAAATAACTGTGGGTAACAATGGTAACCGATAATTGCTTTCTATCGTTAGCAACTACAGTTATATTAAAAATGATCAAAATTTATTTTGCTTCCCGAAGCAAGTTCGGGACAACCTAAAATTGGGCAACAATTATTTCTTTAAAAAATTCCTGAGCTTTTCAATTAGCTCGCAATTTTTTTATTGTTTTTTAAGGTGTTCGTAAATCATTTCATTAGGTTTTTATTGATATTTTGACTTTTCATAACGAAAACCTATGAATTTTTAGGGTTAAAAAACTTTCAAACAAAACATTTTAAACCTCTTTTTCATATCTTTGTAACAAACATTACAAAGATGGCAAATAAAAGTACTAGAGCATTATCTGCAAGAAAAGAATTAGGGCAAAATCTTTTTGAAGAAATAGGCGTTAGAGCAAAAAAAAGTAATGCAAAAGAAGCATTACAAGATTTGGCAAAAGAATTTTTAATTGGTGATGCCGTAGTTGCAGGTACAGCTTCTTTTTATGATTTTACGCGTCAAGAAAATAAAAATAAGCAAGTTTTTGTCTGTAACGGTACAGCTTGTATGTGTGCCGGAACACAAGATAAACTCATAGAAAATCTCGAAAAATTTTTCCCTAAAGAACAAATTGGTCACGCAGCTTGTCTTGGTCATTGTCATACCAATTCGGCTTTTATGTATAAAGACAAAACCTATTCCATTACCGATAAATCGGATTTAGAAAAGGTGTTAAAACAGGAAATTCCATCAAATAACAAATACAAAATTGCATCTTGTAAGCATTCTATTTTAACCGAAAATATTGCTGATGCAAAAGATTTTTTCGCTTTCGCGGAAACATTTACAGATAAGCCACAACCGGTTATTAAAGAATTAAAAGCATCTAATCTTCGCGGTAGAGGAGGAGCAGGATTTCCTTTTTGGTTTAAATTAGATGCTGTTTTAAAAGAGGAAAATCCGCAAAAATACATTGTTTGCAATGCAGACGAAGGCGATCCGGGAGCTTTCTCCGATATGTATCTTCTCGAAAATCAACCATATAAAGTGCTTTTTGGTATGTATATTTCCGGTTTAACCGTAAAAGCAAATACAGGTGTTTTGTATATTCGTGGCGAATATCCTAATTCCATTAAAAAAATAAGTGAGGCAATAGATTTTCTTATTAAAAATAATCTCACACCAAATTTTAAATGGAAAGTAATTAAGGGTCAAGGCTCTTATGTCTGTGGCGAAGAAACAGCTTTACTCAGTTCTATCGAAGGTTTGCGACCCGAAGTGCGTGTTCGTCCACCATATCCTGCACAATACGGATTATTTGGTAAACCAACGGTTTTAAGCAACGTAGAGACTTTTGC
>JALSLI010000140.1 GCA_026988395.1 Flavobacteriaceae bacterium
AGAACATCAATACTAAAACCACTAAAATCACTCCAAAGATGATATTATTTTCCAAATCATTCACTTGAGCGATGGTTTTATCGGTCATATCATTGGTTCTTGAGATGATTAAATTTTTTGGAAAGACCGTTTCCTTCGCTTGAGCGATAATTTTATCAATTTTTTTAGAAACAATAATTAAGTTTTCACCTGAACGCTTTTTAACATCAAGCATTACAACTGGTCTAGAAAACTCTCGAGCGTAACTTGTTTTTTCTTTTTCTTTAAAATTTACCGTAGCAATATCACGTAAATACACCACTTTTTGATGTTGTTTTTTTACGATGATATCTTCCATTTTCTTCGGATTTTTATATTCACCAACCACACGAACGTTGCGTATCATTCCGTCTTGTTTAATATCTCCACTAGAAATGGTCATATTTTCATTACGGATTGCACCTGCAATATCTCTAAAGTTGAGGTTTACAGCTTCCATTTTGGCTAAATCGACTGCAATTTCTACCTCTTTATCTTGTACACCACGAATATCAACACCACTAATTTCTGGTAAACCTTCAATTTCATCTTCTAAATATTCTCCATATTTTTTAAGTTGATCCATAGAAAACTCACCTGATAAATTGATGTTGAAAATGGGCATTTTTTCTGATAAATCTAATTTTATCACATTTGGATCTGCTGGTAAATCATGTGGAAAATCTTTATCAGCTTTAGCAACATCAACCTTATCTTTTACTAATTGTAAGGCTTCATCTGGTGTAACATTGGTGGTGAATTTCACATCAATTGATGAAAAACCTTGTTTTGACGTAGAAATTACTTTATCAATACCACTAATTTGGTTGATTTCTTTTTCTAACGGACGAGTAACCAGTTTTTCCATATCCAAAGCAGAATTACCAGGGTAAATTGTGGTTACAAAAATCTCTGGCATCACCACTTCTGGAAAAGCCTCGTTTGGCATAGCATTGTATGAATTAATACCTGCTAAAAAGATAATTGCTGTAATAACGAGAACTGTTGCTTTATTGTTTATTGCCCAATTTGAAAGTGCGTTTTGTTTGTGGAGCATAGTTATTTTTGTTTATGCGTTTGTTATTTTGTTTATGTGTTAAATTGGTAAAGTGTTTATTTAGAAAAATATATTTAAGTTTTTTTACTTTATATTCATCATTTTTCATTCATCACTTCTAATCAATTTCTATTTCCTGACCATTACTTACAGTCCTTGAACCTTCATCAATTAAAACTGCATCTTTTGTTAAGCCTTTAGTAATAAGTGATTTGTTTTTGTAACTATTCGAAACAGTAATCAAGTTTTTGTGTACTGATTTTCCTCCATCTTTTGTTATGACAGTGTAAACAAAGTTGTTTCCATTTTGATCTATTTGAATAAGTTTTGTTGGAATAACAACAGCTTCTTTTTCATCAAAATCTTTTATTTTAAGATCTGCTAATAAATTTGGTTTTACATTTCCCTTTTTGTTTGGTACGTTAATTCTA
>JALSLI010000141.1 GCA_026988395.1 Flavobacteriaceae bacterium
CACGGTAATGCGCGGCGAAAATCTATCCCAGGAAGAATTAGAGCAAGCAGTTAAAGAAGCCTACAGAAGATGGGAAGAATTTGATCGCAAGAGAAAATGCACAGACTGTGCTCAAGGTTTTTCTTCAGACGTGATAGACTATAATCTGATTTGTTCTCTTATAAAAAATGTGCAAAATGGTTTTTGGCAAGGAGATATAAACTTTAGTCTAGATTTTATAGATTATATTAAAAACAATAAAAATATCAAATTAAATTTAAAATTATTTAAATATGAGCAAGATAAAAAAGAAATTTTAAAATTTGTTAAAAACAACATATATTTAGCTCTTGGAAAAAATGTAGTTCATAAATCATTATTGTTTGACGAAGAAGATTTATATTTTCAAAAAAAATATATTGAGTTTACCCAAAAAAATATTAAAAATAATGATGTGATAATAAATAATAAAAAATATCAATTATCTAATAATATATTTGGAATGTCTGTATTTTTTCATAAATTAGGATTAAATGAAATTGAGAAGTCACTTTTAGACAAATACGTTAATAAAACTGCTATAGATTGTGGCGCATACATTGGAGATTCATCTTTAGTTTTATATAATTACTTTCCTCAAGTATATGCTTTGGAACCTGAGGAAAACAATTTTAAATTACTCAAAAAAACCATCCAATTAAACAAATTAGAAAAACATATAATTCCATTAAAAATAGGTGTAGGGAATAAAAAAACAGTAAAAAGTATTAAACCAATTGGTGATAGTAGTTTTATTTCAGAAAAATACACAGAAGGAAATGAAATAATTTTTATAACCACTATTGATGATCTAGTAAAAGAAAACAATTTAAACGTTGGTTTAATTAAAATGGACATTGAAGGATATGAATTAAAAGCCATAAAGGGAGCAGAAGCAACCATAAAAAAACAAAAACCAATTCTAATTATTAGCGTGTATCATAGGAGCAGGGATTTTTTTGAAATACCGAATTTAATAGCCCATTGGATTCCTGAATATCAATTCAGATTTCTAAACTTATATCACCTGCATCCAATATATGAAAAAATATTAATTTGTTACGTTTAATTGAACATACATTTGCAAAAAGTAAAAAATTGTATTCTGTTGCAAAGTAGTCCAGGTAAAAGCCGTAGTTATTTTGTCGTAAAAAATTTATCAAGACGTAGCTGCAAAAAGTCAAAATTACGTTTTTTAATAAAGCCGTTCTTTTGTAATAAGCTGAAATTATTTGTTTTTTTGTACGTTAAACGTTGTCAATTTCTGCCAAAAACACTTTTTGCAGGGGTATCTTATCAACGTCTAAAAAAAAAATTGTTGCAGGATTATTTTTAAAAACTATTATTAGGAGGTAACAAAGTGGCTATAGCTTTAGTTACAGGGTCCGCAGGGTTAATTGGTTCTGAGTCGGTAAAGTTTTTAATCAACAAGGGACTGGATGTGGTTGGCATTGACAATAATTTGCGCGAATACTTTTTTGGC
>JALSLI010000142.1 GCA_026988395.1 Flavobacteriaceae bacterium
AGATATTACTACAACACTTTGTCCGGATAATGCAGGAGATGTGGTTACAATTCAGTTTTTATCTTTTGATACAGAAGGTTGTTGTGATAATTTAACAATTTATGATGGTCCGGATGCTAATTCTCCGTTAGTAGGCACTTATGCAGGTACAGATATTCCACCAATGTACACATCAACAGATGCTTCGGGGTGTTTAACTTTTGTTTTCCATTCTGATGGTTCTGTAACACATGCCGGTTGGGTTGCAAACATTCTTTGTGGACCACCTCCAACTTGTTTGTCGCCAACAAATTTAGCTGTGGCTAATATTACACAAGATGGAGCTGAATTTACTTGGGCAGATAATAACACGCCTGCACCGGCAAACGGTTGGTCTGTTGTAATTGTTCCGCAAGGTCAAGATCCTGCAACAGGAACTCCGGTAACAGTAACTTCGCAACCATACGTTGCAACAGGTTTAAATGCATCGACAGCTTATGATTTTTATGTACAAGCAATTTGTGATGATGCAGGAAATGCGGATCCTAGTTTTCAATCAGGACCACTTGGTTTCCAAACATTAGTAGCTCCTCCTGCATGTGGTGGTTTGTTTGTAGATACAGGAGGCCCTTCAGGAAACTATCAAAATAATGAAAACGATACCTATACTATTTGTCCGGATAATGCCGGCGATGTGGTTTCGTTGCAATTTTTATCTTTTAATATTGAAAATGGTTGGGATTTTATGACCATTTATGATGGAAATTCTACAGCCTCGCCTCAAATAGGACAATATACAGGTACAGATATGCCTCCTTTTATAACATCTACAGACTCCACTGGTTGTTTAACTGTAGTGTTTACTTCTGATGGTATTATTAACAGAGAAGGTTGGGTGGCAAATGTTCTTTGTGGACCACCACCAACATGTTTTACGCCAACTAATATCGCAATTTCTAATATTACAGATCAACAAGCAGAAATTGGTTGGACCGATAATAATACACCTCCACCGGCAAATGGTTGGGAAATTGAAATTATTCCGGCAGGGACAACTCCAACCGGAGTAGGAGTGATAACAACAACAAATCCTTATTTAGCAACAGGTTTAGATGCGGATACAGCTTATGATGTTTATATTCGAGCGGTTTGTGATGATTCAGGAGCTAATGATCCTAGTTTTTGGGTTGGACCAATTAATTTTAGTACGGAAATTGCTCCACCGGAATGTGGAGGAATCTTTACGGATGATGGTGGCGTTGCCGGAAATTATTCTAATGGACAAGACAGTACAACTGTTATATGTCCACAAAATGCAGGAGATATTGTTACTGTAGAATTTGTAAGTTTTGATACCGAAACAGGATATGATAATTTAACCATTTATAATGGTGATTCTACAGCGGCACCGGTTTTAGGGACTTACGAAGGAACTGCTTTACCACCAACATTTACTTCAACTGATGCTTCAGGTTGTTTAACTTTTGTTTTTCATTCCGATGGAAGCGTAAGTAGAGCAGGTTGGGAGGCTAATGTAATTTGTGCTCCGGCACCGTCTTGTTGGTTTGTTACCGGCTTAACAACCGGCACAACAACTGTTGATTCAATTGAAGTTTCTTGGACAGATAATTTAAATACACCACCACCTGCCGGAGGATGGAATATTGAATATGGTCCTTCCGGATTTACACAAGGTACCGGTACAATTGTCAATGCAACTGCCAGTCCGTTTGTAGTTACCGGTTTACTATCGAGTACTAATTACGATTTTTATGTTCAAGCTGTTTGTGCTGCTGATGGAAGTGATTCCAGTGAATGGGAAGGTCCTGTTCAAGTAAGAACCGATGATGCACCACCACCAAATGATACCTGTGCAACAGCGATTTCTTTAGATGTAACACTTTCTTGTGAACCGATTATAGGAAATAATATTTTAGCAACAGACTCTACAGTTAATGAAGGAGAAGTAATGCCAAATTGTGCCGATCCTGCGGCAAATGGCGATGCAGGATATGAAGCTTTAGATGTTTGGTACACTTTTGTAGTGCCAAGTACCGGAACGGTTATTGTAGAAACTTCAAATGCCGGAGGTATGGTAGATACTGTTCTTGCAGCTTACACCGGAACTTGTGGTAATTTGGTAGAATTAGATTGTCAAGATGATTCGGTTATTGATCCGCAATCTGATGATTATAGATTTTCCAGTTTGGTTTTACAAAATTTAACTGTTGGAGATACGATTTATCTAAGAGTCTGGTCTTATCCTGCCTATACAAGTGCAGGAAATCCACAGCAAAATATTCAAGGAGCATTTGGTATTTGTGTTTACGGTCAAGCAAGAAATTATCGAGATAGTTTAACTACCGAAGATACACTGTTAAACGATATACAACTTAATTATTATCCAAATCCTGTAGAAAATGTACTTAATGTACAGTCTATTGCTTCGATACAATCAATTAAATTGTTTAATATGTTAGGACAAATGGTTAAAACAGTTGATTATCAAAGTAATTTAAATGAGGTAAATGTAGATATGTCAGATTTGACCTCAGGTGCTTATTTTGTTAAAGTCTTTGCAGAAAATAAACAAAAGAATTTTACTATTATCAAGCAGTAAGATATATAAATAGTTGACATTTAAAAACTTCACTTGTAAAAAAGTGAAGTTTTTTTTTGTTTAATTAAAATTTATTAGTAACTTTACATTCTAACTTAATATTAACCTAAATTTATTTTTTATGAAAAAAATTACAATGTATTTTACGCTTGTCTTTTTTGCCACTTTTAGTTGGCTAGGACAAGCACAAACAGTTTGTAATCAGACCTTTTCTGCCTCAGGGCAAGATGACGATCCTACTGTTTTAACAATTAGCGCTGCCGATGTTACATGTAACGCTGGTGAAACAATTAACTCTATTACCATTGGTAATTCTGCTGGTAACTTAACAAATGGGTTTTGTGGTAGTTGGTATGATTTTACCTTAAATGTAGATGGTACAGATGTAGTAACTGGTTGTGCAACAGATTTTGATGGATACGATGTTACTGGTTTTAGTACCATAACAATTACATCTAATGATTTAGATGCGTATTCTGATGGAGTAACTATTACAGTAGATTTAGTTGTAGATCATTCGACACCTACTTGCCCAACACCTTCAGCAATGGCAGATGCAAATTTAGCGCCAACAAGTGTTGATTTATCTTGGACAGCTGGTGGTTCGGAAACTACATGGGAAGTAGTTTATGATGTAGATCCGTATGCAATGCCGGCTAATGGTTTGGCAGATGCTTCCGGAGAACCAGGTTATATGAGTGTTACACCTAATGCTACAGTTTCTTTATCAGGATTAGCCGATAATACTACTTATAACGTATATTATAGAGCAGATTGTGGTGCTGGTGATTATAGTGGTTGGGCTTCCTATAGTTTTACTACCCCAGCTCCACCACCTGCTAATGATTTAGCTGTAAATGCTATTGCAGTAGCTTGTGGTGATACAGTAACAGGTGATACTACTGACGCAACAGTCGATCCTCAAGGAGATTGTGGTTCAGTAGATAATGATGCACCTAATGTTTTCTATACTTTTACTGGTACAGGTACAGCAGAGGATGTAACATTAAGTCTATGTAATTCTGGTTATGATACTTCTATTGCTGTATTTACAGGAACTCCTGGAGCATTAGTTTGTTATGCAAACAATGATGATAGTTGTGGAACTCGATCGGAAGTAACCTTTACTTCAGATGGTACACAAACCTATTATATTATGATTGAAGGTTGGAATGCAACTAGTTTTGGAGCTTATGAAATGGTAGTATCATGTGCTGCTGCATGTACTCCAGCTGTTACAAATCAAGATTGTGCTAATGCTATGGCATTAACGTTAAACGATCCGGCTGTATCGTCTGATAATACTTGTGCAACAACCAATATAAATAATCCATCTTGTGATCAATTTGGTACAATTGCAGATGTATGGTTTAGTGTAGTTGTGCCTAACTCCGGAGAGTTAAATGTAACTACAACTTTAGGAACCGCCACCGATGTAAATGTAGCTGTGTATGAAGGAGCTTGTGGTGCATTAACTGAAGTAGCCGGAGCTTGTGCAGATGCGGCAGGTACTGCAAATTCATTAACTTTAACCGGTTTAAATGCAGGTGATACTTATTATATCCAGGCTTGGAATGCCGGCACAGGTGAAGAAGGTACTTTTGATATTGAAGTTACCGGTACAGTAGTTTCTGTTGCAGATTTACAAGCAGTAGGGTTTACTTATTATCCTAATCCTGTTAAAAATAGTTTAATGATGAAAGCAGATGAAACCATTTCTTCTGTATCTATCTTTAATATGTTAGGGCAAGAAGTAAAAAGAGTTCAGCCATCTGCTTTGGAAACAAGTGTAGATATGTCTAACTTATCAAGCGGAACTTACTTTGTTAAAGCAACAGTAGGGAATGCAGTAGGAACCTTTAAAGTGATTAAAAATTAGTAGAACTGATTTTTAAACTTAAATAAAAAAGACCTTGATTTTATCAAGGTCTTTTCTTTTGTAATATCTTTGCATTAAAATAGTTTGAATGCAATTATCTTTTATTATTCCTGTTTATAATCGTCCGCTAGAGATACAAGAACTTTTGGATAGCTTTTTATTACAAGATAATAAAAAAGATTTCGAAATTATTATTATTGAAGACGGCTCTGTAAAAACAGCAGAATCTATTGTAGAAAAATATAAAAATAAACTAAATGTTGTTTATTTAAAGAAAAAAAATTCCGGTCCCGGAGATTCCAGAAATTTTGGTATGAAAAGGGCGAAAGGTAATTTTTTTGTGTTATTGGATTCCGATGTTATTTTACCGAAAGATTATATTAAAATTTTATATAATGAAATTTCAAAACTAGATATAGACGCTTTTGGAGGTGTTGATGATGCACATCCTTCTTTTACAGCTATTCAAAAAGCTATAAATTATGCAATGACCTCTTTTTTAACCACAGGAGGTTTACGAAATAAAGAAAATAATGCAAATTCTTTTCAATTGAGGAGTTTTAATATGGGTATTTCAAAAGAGGTTTTCTTAAATACAAAAGGTTTTTCCAAACAACGCTACGGAGAAGATATAGATTTATCTAATCGAATTAAAAAATTAGGTTTTACAGCAAAATTAATTTCTCATTTAAAAGTGTATCATAAGAGGCGAGCTAATTTTGAGCAATTTTTTAAACAAACTTTTAATTTTGGCAGAGCAAGACCTATTTTAAATAAAACACATAAAAATACAGCTAAAATTACGTATTGGTTTCCTACTTTGTTTACGTTTGGCTTGTTGTTTTCTTTACTGTTTTTGTTGTTAGGACAACCAATTCCTATTTTATTTTATTTAGTATATTTTTTAGTCATTTTTGCAGATGCTTATCAAAAGAATAAAAATTTTAAAGTAGCTTTATTATCGGTTTATGCTACAGTCGTTCAATTTGTAGGTTATGGTGTTGGTTTTTTTCGTTCTTGGGTACGATTGTATGTGCAACACAAGCCTGTAAAAGAAACTTTTCCAAAGATGTTTTCCTAAAAGGTTTTTCTTATTTTTGCACTTTTAAATAGATAACATGCAATACCATAATAATATATTAGAAACCATTGGAAATACACCATTGGTTAAATTAAATAAAATAGTAAATGACGTTGATGCTCTTGTTTTGGCAAAGATAGAGACGTTTAATCCGGGAAATTCGGTTAAAGATCGTATGGCACTTAAAATGATAGAAGATGCCGAGAAAAACGGTTCTTTAAAACCAGGAGGAACGATTATCGAAGGAACTTCCGGTAATACCGGAATGGGTTTGGCTTTGTCAGCAACTTTAAAAGGATACAAATGTATTTTTGTAATGGCAGATAAACAATCGAAGGAAAAAGTAGATATGTTGCGTGCTGTTGGAGCTGAGGTTGTGGTTTGTCCTACGGCAGTTGAACCTGAAGATCCACGTTCATACTATTCTGTTTCTAAGCGTTTGGCAGAAGAAACACCAAATTCTTGGTATGTGAATCAATATGATAATCCGTCTAATACTGCTGCTCATTACGAAAATACCGGTCCGGAAATATGGAAACAAACCGATGGAAAAATTACACATTTTGTGGTTGGTGTTGGTACCGGAGGAACGATTTCGGGTGTTGGAAAATATTTAAAAGAGAAAAATCCGGATATTAAAATTTGGGGAATTGATACGTATGGTTCGGTTTTTAAAAAATACCACGAAACCGGAATTTTTGATGAGAACGAAATCTATCCTTATGTTACCGAAGGTATCGGCGAAGATATTTTACCTAAAAATGTGGATTTTGATGTTATTGATGGTTTTGAAAAAGTAACGGATAAAGATGCGGCAATTTACACCAGAAAATTAGCAATTGATGAAGGTATTTTTGTAGGAAATTCCGCCGGAGCTGCAATTAAAGGATTGTTGCAATTAAAAGATCACTTTAAAAAAGATGATGTTGTTGTGGTATTATTTCATGATCACGGTAGCCGTTATGTAGGGAAGATGTTTAATGATGAATGGATGAAAAAAATGGGCTATTTGGAGTAGGTAGTTTGTAGTTTGTAGTTGGCAGTATGTAGTTGGCAGTAACCAGTAGGTAGTTGGCAGTAGGCAGTATGGTGGTTTTTTGGTGTAGATTTATCTATCGTGTTCTAAAAAAGTGTGTCTTTTATTGGATTCTTAATAAATTTATGTACTTTTAGGTAAAATTGCTAAATTTATTCTAATTGAACATAAAGGAAAATTTTATTCATTTTTTGTGGCAACAAGGATTGTTTCATAAAGAGAAATTGATAAGTACTAATACCGAAAAATTGGAAGTTATTTCTCCCGGAAGTTTAAACACCGATTCGGGACCGGATTTTTTTAACGCAAAAATCAAAATTAACGGACAATTATGGGCAGGAAATGTGGAAATTCACGTAAAAAGTTCCGATTGGTATGTACATGCTCATGAAAATGATACAGCTTATGATTCTATTATTTTACACGTAGTTTGGGAGGATGATGTTCCGGTATTTACGCCTTTAAATATACCGGTTACAACCTTGGTTTTAAAAGATTATGTAGATAAATCGGTTCTAAAAAATTATAATGAATTGTTTGCTACTTCAAAAAAACGGCTTAATTGTGAAACTGAAATAAGCAAAACGGATGCTTTTTTATTTGCAAATTTTAAAGAGCGGTTGTATTTTGAACGTTTGGAACAAAAATCAGATTTGATTTATCGTTTATTGTTAAACTCAAATAACGATTGGGAAGCTGTATTATTTAAGATGTTAGCTAAAAATTTCGGATTAAAAGTAAATGGCGAATCTTTTCTGCAAATGGCAAATATGCTTGATTTTAGTGTGGTTAGAAAATCTGCTAATTCACAGTTACAGTTGGAGGCTTTGTTTTTTGGTTTGTCCAATTTATTGGAAGATGAATTTAATTTACCGTATTATCGTGAGTTAAAAACAGAATATGATTATTTATCTAAAAAATTTCAGCTTCTAAAAAATTCTTCGGTTAAACCGAAATTTTTTAGATTACGACCACAGAATTTTCCTACCATACGCTTATCGCAATTAGCAAGTTTATACCATTTGCGAAAACGATTATTTGCCGATGTTATGGCAATAAACAACGTAGCTGAGTTTTATGATTTGTTTGAAGTTACAACATCTGCGTTTTGGGAAACACATTATACATTTACGGCAAGTTCAAAGAAAAGCAAGAAGAAATTGACTAAATCTTTTATCGATTTACTGTTAATTAACACAATAATACCTTTAAAAGTGGTTTATTTAAAACATCAAGATCGTTTTGATACTTCTAAAATTATTTCTTTGGTAAACAGCATAAAATCGGAAAAAAACAGCATTATTCAAAATTTTAATGACTTGGGAGTTACCGTTAATAATGCTATGGAAACACAAGCTTTCTTGCATTTATACACCAATTATTGCACTAAAAATGCTTGTTTGTCTTGTGTTGTAGGTGACCGATTTTTAAAGAAAAAATAGGTTTTTAATAAATTGCAGGGTATTTTTTAGGTTCAGCCTCGTGCATAATTGCATAGATTTTTTCGTAAATATCCAGCATATTTGGTTTGCTAAAATGATCACCGTCACTACCGTACGCAGGTCGGTGTTTTTTAGCAGTTAAAGTTTCCGGTTTAGAATCTAAGAATCGATATCCGTTTTGTTTGTTTAAGATTTCGTCTAAAAGATAAGCACTTGCACCTCCGGGAACGTCTTCATCTACAATCAATAAACGATTTGTTTTTTGAATGCTTTTTACTACATCGTGATTTATATCAAATGGTAGAAGTGTTTGTACGTCAATAAGATCTACTGTGATGCCTATTTTGTTTAATTCGGCAACAGCCTGTTCTACAATTCTAAGTGTAGAACCATACGAAACTACGGTAATATCATTACCTTCATTTATCGTTTCAACAACACCGATTGGTGTTTTAAATGTAGCCAAATTAACCGGTAATTTTTCTTTTAAGCGGTATCCGTTAAGATTTTCGATTACAATTGCGGGCTCATCGGTTTCTAATAAGCTATTATAAAAACCGGCAGCTTTTGTCATGTTTCTAGGCGTTAAAATATACACACCTTTTAGAGCGTTGAGTAATACGCCCATTGGTGATCCGGAATGCCAAACACCTTCCAAACGATGTCCTCTAGTACGTATAATTAAGGGAGCTTTTTGCTTTCCGAATGTTCGCCAACGCAATGTTGCCAAATCATCACTCATGGTTTGTAAACCATAGAGCACATAATCTAAATATTGAATTTCGGCAATTGGTCTTAGACCACGCATTGCAAGACCAATACCTTGTCCGATGATACTTGCCTCTCGAATTCCGGTGTCGGAAACGCGATATTCTCCGTATAACTCCTGCATTCCTTCCAAACCTTGGTTTACATCACCGATTTTTCCGCTATCTTCTCCAAAAATCAACAGATTTTTATGTTTTGCGAATAAGCTTTTAAAATTATCTCTAATTATTATGCGAGCATCTACCAATTTACTATCTTCATCATATTTAGGAAGGACTTCTTGTATATTGGTTGCTTTATTTTCCTTTTCGGAATATAGGTGTGCTCCGTATTTGAATTCTTGCTCTTTTAAATAAGATGCAATAGTATTTTTGAGAAGATTCTTAGTCGGAATATTTTCCTCTTTTATAATATGTAAAACTTTACGAGCATTATCATAAATAAAACCTTTATCAGGTATTGTTTCCTTTTCAAGAATTTCGATTATTGGTTTTATAAAAGCTTTGTTACTACTTTCATTACTTATTTTTTTAAGCAAAGAAACAAAATCATCTCTATCTTTTTTTATCGGATTAAGATAATTATTCCAAGCCTCTCGTTTGGCAGCGGAAGCTTCTTTTTTTGCTTCTTTTTCAATTTGTACCAGTACATCTTCATTCTCTACAAATTTTAAGGTTTTATCACCGTTTTCCAATTCAAAATTAAGAATCCACTCACGGAATTTAGCATTACAATCATGTTCTTTTTCCCATTGCAAACGCTCTTTTGATTTGTATCTTTCGTGTGAACCGGAAGTAGAATGTCCTTGTGGTTGCGTAAGTTCTTTAACGTGGATAAGTACAGGAACGTGCTGTTCTCTTGCAATTTTGGTTGCTTTATTATACGTATCCATTAATTGGGTGTAATTCCATCCGTTAACGACAAAAATTTCATAACCGTTTTCATTTTCATTGCGTTGAAATCCTTTTAAAATTTCGGAGATGCTTTCTTTGGTAGTTTGGTATTTTGCGTGTACCGAAATACCGTATTCGTCATCCCAAACACTCATTACCATTGGCACTTGCAAAACACCTGCAGCATTAATAACTTCAAAGAAATGTCCTTCACTGGTACTGGCATTACCAATGGTTCCGAAAGCAATTTCGTTACCGTTTTCAGAAAAATCATTTTCACCGATTTCTTCTACATTACGGTAAATTTTAGAGGCTTGAGCCAGACCTAATAATCTGGGCATTTGTCCGGCTGTGGGACTAATATCTGCACTTACGTTTTTAAGATTTTTTAGTTTTTTAAAAGAGCCGTCATCGTTAAGTAAATGTGTGGCAAAGTGACCGTTCATTTGTCTTCCTGCGGAAGAAGGTTCGTTTTTTTTATTGGCATCTGCATATAAACTTGCAAAAAATTCTTGTGGACTTAAAGCTCCGATGGCAAACATAAAAGTTTGATCGCGATAATAACCGGAACGGAAATCACCATTTTTAAAATATTTTGCCATGGCGATTTGAGGTAGTTCTTTTCCGTCTCCAAAAATACCGAATTTTGCTTTTCCGGTAAGTACTTCACGACGACCAAGTAAACTACATTCGCGACTTAAAACTGCAATTTTGTAATCGTTTAAAACTTCTTTTTTAAAATCTTCAAAAGATAAATTTGTTTTGTTTTTAAGTGTAGAATCCGCCATAACCATTCGTTTTTTTGCTTTTGCAAAGATACGAATTTTTTATGATATTTTTTTGTTGTTTTTTTAGTGTGTTATTTTACTTCAAATAAAACCTTAACGCTATACTTTACCGGAACTTTTTTTCCGTTAGATTTTCCGGGAATCATTTTTGGCAGATGATTTATTATTCGTTTTATTTCATTTTTAATAATCGGACTGTATTTATTGCCTAATACTTTGTAGGTTTTTGAGATGCCGTTTTTATCAATAATAAACAAAATACGTATTTCGTAAAATCCCTTTTTAAGACCTGCTTTTTTACCAATAGCAGTATTGAAATTATCTAAAACAAATTGTGAAACATTGGTAAGTAAACATGCTTTTTTGTCGTTTTCGGTGGTTTTATTTTGACAACTTGGATAAACTGGAGCAGACTCGATTAAATTGATGTTTGTAGCTGTATTTAATTCTTTTTTGTTGTAATGTAGTGTTTCAGTTGATTTGTGTTTTTTGTATTTTATG
>JALSLI010000143.1 GCA_026988395.1 Flavobacteriaceae bacterium
CTAAATTTTCCTTTGTTTTTACGCAAGAGAAATTCCAAGCCGTAAGCACGAGAAATTCCGGGTAAAATTTCGGTTTCCAAATGGTCATTTGCAATCAAATCGGCACCGTCGATATAATCGATTCGATTTTTAACATCTTTATAATACGATTCGATTTCTAAGGTATAATTATTCTGCTTTAAATTTTTAAAAAAACCAACAGCATATTGATTGGACTTTTGTGGTTTAATATACTTTCCGCTTGGTGTCCAAACATCTAACGGTGTAGCCGAATTGGTATTGGAAACCAAATGTAAATACTGATTAATATATTGATAACTGGCTTTAAGCGAAGTATTTTCATTTAATTGATAAGCGAGTGAAAAACGAGGTTCTAATCCGTTAAAAGTAGAAATTACTTCATTTTTTTTATAGTTTTCTTCGCCAATCGGTTCGGCTCTTTCGTAAATATCTAAATCCGCATTATAAACCACAGGTTGGTCATTTAGATACAGTTTATACGTTTGCTTACCTACTCTAAAAAAAGTATTAAATCGCAAACCGTAACGAATGTTCAGTTTGTCATTTATCTTCTGTTCAAGCTCTGCATAAACTGCCGGTTTATATGCGTATTTTTTGGATAAAATTCGTTCGTTAACCGAAGAAAGTTCGGATGTTTTTAAAATTTCTCCGGGATTAAAAAAGTAATTGGTAAACTGTGCCCCAAAATTTAATTTTATTTTTTCAGAAAAAGAATAATTAAGGTCGTATTTAATATTGGTATCGGTAATGCCCGAAAGCCATTCAAAATCTAAGGTATTAAAAGTTAAATTGTAATTATATTTGCTGTAAATAAGCGATAAATTGGAAAATAATTTAGGATTAAACAAATGATTCCAACGTAAATTAAAGGTATTGTTTCCGTAACTACTGTTAAAAAAATTTGCCAATTTAAAACTGTCTTGCCCGAAATAACCTGACAAAAACAAGCGATTATCCTCATCAAATTCGTACGATAATTTGGTGTTTAGATCAAAAAATCCAACACGATTTTCTTTATCAGCAGCTTTTAAAAAAATGTTGGCGTATGATGCACGTCCGGCAATTAAAAAAGATGCTTTTTCTTTTTTTAGCGGACCTTCGAGCAATAATCTACTTGAAATTAAACCAATTCCTCCGTTAAAGTGAAACGTTTTATTGTTACCATCTTTTTGTCTAACATCTAAAACCGAAGCAATTCTACCGCCGTATTTAGCGGGAATTCCGCCTTTATACAAATTAATATCTTTAATAGCATCGGCATTAAAAACCGAAAAAAATCCAAATAAATGCGAGGTGTTGTAAATAGTAGCTTCGTCTAATAAAACCAGATTTTGATCAGATGCACCACCACGAACGTTAAATCCGGAAGCACCTTCTCCGTTAGTTGTTACTCCGGGAAGAAGTGTAATGGTTTTTAAAATATCTACTTCACCAAACACAACAGGAGCTTGTTTAATCGTCTTTACACTTAATTGTGTAACACTCATTTGTGCTTTTTTTAATTTAGAACGTATTTTAGCTTCTTTGGTAGAAATAACTACTTCCTCTAATGTATTTGTATCTTCTGATAAGGAAAAATTTAAAGTGGTGTTTTTAATGAGATTAATTTCTTTTGTTTGCGGTTTAAATCCTAAATAATTTATCAAAAGTTTGTATTTCCCTTTTGGAAGCGTTAAGCTGTAATAACCGTATTCATTGGTCGTAGCACCGTTTTTGTAATCATCGGTAAGAATTTCTGCACCAAAAAGTGTTTCGCCATTTAAGGCGTTTGTGATTTTTCCGCTAATGGTAAATTTCTGGGCAAAAAAAGCAATTGGAAAAAATAAAAGAATTAAAAAAGTAATTTTTTTGTACATAAACCTTATTTCTGTTCTTTATTAAACGAAAAACAGGCTGAATTGTTACATAAAATTAATTATTCTTTTTACTTTCGTTTTTTGCTTTTTCATTATTTGGTTTAGACTCTTTTTTTAACGATTCTTTTTCAAAAAATTCTTCCAAAGCTTTTAAATCGTAAGGTTTGGCAATAATTTTTTTGTCTTTATCTAAAATAAAATACGAAGGTGTTCCGGTAATACCGTAATCACGTGAATATTTATTTTGCCATTTACCAAGACCCAAAACGTGGTGTTTTATATTCTCCAAATCAAAAGTTAATTCTTTCCAATCGGCTTTTGATTCATCAGATTCGAGACCAACAGCAACTGTTGTAATATTCTTTTTTTCTTTTAAAAAGGTATTAAATTTTGGCACTTCTTTTAAACAATGTGAACAAGTGGAACTCCAAAACAAAACTACATAATATTCATTTTCAGGTAGCGAATATAAATCGTATTTCTTTCCATACACATCCCAAGCTATTTGAGGTGCTTTTTCGCCAATAGTTGTTTTAAAGAAATCTTTTATCATTACCTTAAACTCGGCATCTTGCAAATTAAGCGGTAATTTATTGTAATAATTCTTAAAAATATAATCTGTTATTTCTTTGTTTTCTTGTTGTGCATACATAAACAAAAAAGACTCGATAATATCTTTTTTTAACGTGATTTTATCTATTTTTTGAAGCACATCTTTAATCGCTTTTTTCTGTAATTCATTTGTTTTTTTGGCATAATTAGACGTATGTAGATAAGTAATATAATCAATTATTCTATCCATAAAAAACGATGAACGCTCTAAAACCGAATCATTAAAATCGATATAATCAAAATAATGCATTCGCAAGGTATCCATATATTGATTTGTCTCTTTAATCAAATTTCTAGCATAATAGCGATTGTTTGCTTTTACAAAATGGTACGCTAATTTTTCTTTTGCTTGGTTTTCAAAATCCTTTTGAGTAGCGATTGTTTGCTTTAATTTTTTATGATAAAATGCATTTAACTCATTATCTGAATCATCATTTTTAACTTGAAAATAAGCAACCTGAGCAGAATCTAATGCATTAAAATCTTCGGAAATAACATCTAAGTATTTCTGATAAAATTTATTTTCATCCGATTTTTTATATTCGGCTAAAACCGAAGGATAATCCGGATGAAAAACAACATCTACATTTTCGTGATTGTAAATAAAATCGAGAAATAAATTTTTCTTGTTATCATAAAGAATGCGGTACATTCCGGTTTCTTTTCCTTTAGGAATTACCAATTCAAATTTGCCGTTATCAACTGTTGCATTGGCAATATATTGTTGATGAACACCTTTTAATTGATATAATATTACCCAAGAATACTCTTTGACCGGTTTCATTTGACCTTTTATGGTATCTTGTGCGGTGAGGGATAAACCGAACAGAAAACAGGCAAAACCAAATATTACTTTTCTTAACATAGTTTGTAATTTATTAGTGTAAAATTCAAAAATTATACCACAAAATTATTTTTAAGATGTAAAAGTATAAAATATTTAAAGGAAAATGAGCTAAAATAGCCATATAAAGATGTAAAATTTATATCTGTGGGCTATTTTTTCAAATTGCAAATCTGTATATTTGCACAAATGAAATAAAATATGATTATACATTCGTTAAAAAATTCAGTTTTAAACTCCTTTATTGCACAAATTAGAGATAAAAATATTCAAAAAGACGCCATGCGTTTTAGAAAAAACATCGAACGAATAGGTGAAATTTTAGCTTATGAGCTAAGTAAAAAATTGCCGTTTTCAGAAAAAACTATCGTTACACCTTTAGGCGAAAAAAAAATGGCCTTAATTGATGAAAAAATTGTTTTATGTTCCATTTTAAGAGCTGGATTGCCATTACATCAAGGTGTCTTAAATGTATTTGACGAAGCAGAAAATGCTTTTATTTCAGCTTACCGAAAACACAACAAAAACAACGAAAAAGATTTTACGATTGAGGTAGAATATTTTGCTTCGCCATCTTTACAAGATAAAACCTTAATATTAATTGACCCAATGCTAGCAACAGGTAGTTCTATGGTTGCCGTATATGAGGCATTAAAAAAACACGGAATTCCTAAAAAAATTCATATTATATCTGTAATTGGTTCATTGCAAGGTGTAGAATATATTCAGAAGTATTTACCCGAAAACACCGAGTTATGGATATCAGCAATAGATGACAAATTAAATGATAAAGGGTATATCATTCCCGGACTTGGCGACGCAGGTGATTTAGCTTTTGGAAATAAATTGTAATAAAGATTAAATTATTTATTACTTTTGCACAGTTATAACTCAAAATAAAGAAAATGACTTTAAATATTTGGAAAGCAATTGGTGATTTCTGTACAAACGTACTGTTTAAACCGTATGATTTTTTTAGAGAAATTAATAATAATGAAAATTGGTGGACAGCCAATACTGTAAACATTATTTTATTTTTAATTGTAGCAGTAATGTTTTTATACTGGTTTACACAATTATTTAAGTTTAAAAAAGAAGGAACCGAAGATTAATTTATTTTGGGAAGTAAAAATAAATTAAAACGATTTCGTGAAAACGAAACTTTTAAAAACGTTATTCAACCAACCAGAGAAGAAGTCTTAAATGGATTTCACCTTAAAGGGAAATGGCATACTTTTTTTGGTAATAAAAATCCGATAATACTAGAATTAGGTTGCGGAAAAGGTGAATATACCGTAGCTCTTGCTCGCAAAAACAAAGATGCAAATTATATAGGAATTGATATAAAAGGAGCTCGTTTTTGGCGTGGAGCAAAAACTGCACTAGAAGAAAATCTAGAAAATGCAGCATTTGTTAGAACCCAAATAGAACTTATTGATAAAATTTTTGATAAAAACGAAGTTTCTGAAATTTGGATTACTTTTCCGGATCCGCAAATTAAATACAAACGTACTGTACATCGTTTAACCAATTTAGATTTCTTAAAAAAATACCAACATGTTCTAAAACCTAACGGTATTGTACACCTAAAAACCGATAGTGAATTTTTACACGGTTATACAATTGGTTTGTTGCAAGGTTTAAACCAAGAAATATTATATGCTCATCATCATATTTATAACAATGATGATGCACCAAAAGAAGTGACAAGTGTACAAACCTTTTATGAAAAGCAATATTTAGAAAGAAACAAACCAATTACATATCTAAAATTTTGTTTAAATATGTAGTTTACTTAAATTTGAGTAATAAATCTAATTGTTTTAAAGGTTTTCATGTTTGTTTAATTAAAATTTTTAAAAAAAAGTAAAACATATGCAATTAATTGATATATTTGTATTTAAAAATATAACCCATGCATATGAAAGTTTTAAAATTTATCGTTTTCCTTTTCTTTGTGTTTTCCTTATCTTTGGTTAAAGCACAAAATACAATCGTTAATAGTGAAGTTGGTGTTTTTTTAGGACCAACCTTTTTTCAAGGAGATTTCGGAGAGGCTGGAAACTCTAAAAGCTCAACTGCCAATGTTGGTATGGGATTTGAATTTGCCTACGTTATGGATTTTTCTGACTCTCGATACAAATCTAGATTTTTTCAAACTTTAGCCGATCACGTAAAAGAAAGATTACAGTTTTCATATACAAAAATAAAACTGAAACACAATCCTATCCCTATATCAAACACATCTCCACAATATACAAATTTTAAAGATATGTATGGTGAAACTAAAATTATCAGTTTTGGAATTATTTCCGAAATTTACATCTTTTCCATTGTAAAAGAAGAACATAAATTAGAACCTTATGTATCTCTTGGGCTGGCATCAAATCTTGCTAATCCAACAGTATCCAGTTCTTCAACTTTACCTACTATATACACAACTGGTAATCAGAAAATTTTTAACAAAAAACAAAATTCACTTTCTTTTATATATGGCTTAGGTGCTCGTTATCGATTAGATGATGTAGATTTGGTATTAGAAGGAAATATGCACAGCTTTTTATCGGATAGAATAGAAGGATTAGACCCTGAAATACCAGGAGATAAAAATAATGATTCTATGGTTTCTTTTAGATTTGGTGCTGTATTTCATTTAGATGATAGAAGATAAAATCAATTTTCCTATAAAAATATTTTATTTAAAATCATTCCAAATTACATTTGATTTTCTTAAATTTGTGTAAACATTAAAAATATAATATTATGGCATTTAAATTACCGGAATTAGGATATGCGTATGACGCATTAGAACCACATATCGACGCTAGAACAATGGAAATCCATTACACAAAGCATCATGCTGGTTACACAAATAACTTAAATAAAGCAATTACAGGAACTGATCTAGACAATAAGTCTATTGAAGAAATTTTGTATAATTTAGATATGAGCAATGCTCCTGTTAGAAACAATGGAGGTGGATATTACAACCATAATTTATTTTGGACTGTAATGAATCCTAATGATAAAGGTAGATTATCAGGTAAACTAAGAGAAGAAATTGAAAAAACTTTTGGGTCTGTTGAGAGTTTTAAAGATTTATTTGCAAAAGCTGCACAATCTAGATTTGGTTCAGGTTGGGCATGGCTTGTTGTTAATGACGGAAAATTAGAAATCTGTTCTACTCCAAATCAAGACAATCCTTTAATGCCGGAAGTAGGCTGCAAAGGAACGCCAATTTTGGGATTAGATGTTTGGGAACATGCATATTATTTAAAATTTCAAAATAGAAGACCGGAATACATTCAAGAATTCTTTAAAGTAATTAACTGGAACGAAGTAGAAAGAAGATATGATGAAGCGATGAAATAAGCTTTATCTAAACATAATAGAAAAGAGAACTTTAATAAAGTTCTCTTTTTTTATACAAAAAATTGTATCTTTACTTACTTTCATTAAAAATTGCTATACAATGAAAAAGAAATGGATACTAATACTTAGTATCTTTTTGGGTGTTTCTTTATTTTCACAAACAAATAAAGACTTGTTATTTTTAGAAAAAGAATTGGTAAACCATAATTATTTATTCCATACTTTAAACAAAAATAATTTCAAAAAAATCATCCAAAAAGAGCAAACAAAAACAGATTCACTTACTAGGTGGAAAATTGATGAAATATTAGCAAATTTTAAAGAATTTAATCTCAAAACCATCTCTAATAAAGAAGAACAAATCATTTTTAAAATTAAATCGATAAATAACAAACTCTATATCACATACATAGGTAAAGAGTATAGTTTTTTATTGGAAGAAGAAATCATAAAACTCAACAAAATTTCTATAAACGCTCTAAAAAAAATAATAAAACAGAAATTTTACTTGTCAAATACTATAATAGTTGAAACTTTTTTAGAACAAAATCTAGGTCGTTTTTCATTTTTAAATTACTTAGGATACATAAAAAATGATAGTATTGACATAGTAACTAAAAATTTTAAAGGTAAAATTACGGTATCATCTTCAAATTTAGAAGAAATTAAAATAGAAAAACCACTCTTTAAAAATCGAAGAAATGATTTATGGTTTTGGTCTTATGGTATTAATTTCGGACAACAAGTTTACCTAAAATTTAATCATATTCTTAGTGGTTCACATCTTAAAAAAATAAAAGATTCATTAAAATGGGGCAATTATAAATATGCAAAAACCTATCATATTCCCATTCAATCTACATATAACGCACCAAAATTTATAGATCTAGTCAATAAATTGCATGTAAAATTGAGTAATAAGCGTTATAAAAAATTAATCATCGATTTTAGAGATACTCGATTTGGCACAACATATAATTTAGATTTTTTTATTTCACACCTCAAAAAAATAAAAAAATTACACAAAAAAAAGAGTATATATGTGCTGTTTAACAAACATACTAATGGAACAAGTTTAAAATATATTAAATCACTACAAGAAAATTTTAAACCTGTTTTAGTCGGTGAAAGTGCTTATGGAACATATTCAGATTCTAATGAAGTAAACATAATTGAATTGCCTATATCAAAAATTGAAATACAAATTCCTATAAAACATCAACAAGAAATTGAAATAAAACCAAATATAAAAGTGATACAAACGTTACAGCAAACAAAAAAGGGAATCGATGCAGGACTTAATAAATGTTTGGAGTAATTTTTAATAATAAGAATAAAATTAACCAAATTTTAAGTATTTTAGCATTTCATTTATATTAAAAATAACAATTATGCATGTAGCAATTGCAGGAAATATAGGAGCAGGCAAAACAACCCTAACCAAACTTTTAGCTAAACATTACAAATGGAAACCACATTTTGAATCTGTAGATGAAAATCCGTATTTAGACGATTTCTATGGTGAAATGGAACGTTGGTCGTTTAACTTACAGATTTATTTCTTAAACTCCCGTTTTAGACAAATTTTAGAACTACGTGAAACCGGAGAAGATATTATTCAAGACCGAACTATTTATGAAGATGCACATATTTTTGCTCCGAATTTGCATGCAATGGGTTTAATGACAAATCGTGATTTTAGCAATTATTCTTCTCTTTTTGAATTGATGGAAAATCTAGTAACTCCTCCGGATTTATTAATCTATTTACGAGCAGATATACAGACATTAGTAGGTCAAATACACAAAAGAGGTCGCGATTACGAAAATAGTATTAGTATTGATTATTTAAGCCGTTTAAACGAACGATATGAAGCATGGATTTCTAACTATAAAAAAGGGAATTTATTAATAATTGATGTAAATAACTTAGATTTTGTTTCCAATCAAGAGGATTTAGGTGAAATAATTAATAAAATTGATGGCGAAATAAACGGACTCTTTTAAATGTGAAAGTTGTTTCGGTAAATATTGCTAAAAAAGAACCTATTTCATGGCAAGGAAAAACTTGGCAAACAGGTATTTTTAAAAAAGAGCAATCCAATTTTATTGTTGTTACAAAAACCGGTGTATATAATGATGCTGTGGTTGATAAAAAATATCATGGAGGCGAACACATGGCGGTTTACGGTTTTTCAAAAAATCATTATGCTGTCTTTAAAAACCATTATCCAAATATTCCTTTTTATAATGGTATTTTTGGTGAAAATCTAACCATCGAAAACTTAGATGAAACGAAAATTAAAATCGGTGATACATTTCAAATAGGAAGTGTTATTCTTCAAGTTTCCCAACCAAGACTTCCTTGTAAAACATTAAACGCCGTTTTTAAATCAAATGAAATGATGAAATTATTTTTAAACAGTACTTTCTCTGGTGCTTATTTTAGGGTTTTAAAAGAAGGGGAAATATACAAAAATGACAAGGTAATTTTATTACATCGTGCTAATAATTCCGCTACATTATCTGAAATTTATTCTTTATTTACAACTAATAAAAAAAATACGGAATTAATAAAACATGTTTTAAAGATCGATACATTATCTCCCAAAATTAAAAAGGACATACAACGTAAATTACTTTAAAACAAAAAAACCGGTTTTAAAACCGGTTTAATTATAACATAATATAAGATTAATTACACATACTGATTAATAATACGAATCAGTTCATGAGCAGGTAAAACGCCGGATTGTCTCCAAACCGGTTTCCCTTCCTTAAAAATAATAGAAGTAGGAACTCCTCTTATTTGATACTTTTGTGCAATAGCCGGATTTTTGTCAATATCAATTTTAACAATTTTTATTTTGTCTTTAAAGTGTTGTTTTACCTCTTTTAAAATTGGTGCCATCATTTTACATGGACCACACCAATCTGCTTTAAAATCAACAAAAACCGGTACACTTTGATTGATAATATCATTAAATTTTGCCATCTTTATACTATTTTAAATGTTACGTATCAAAGATACCTAATTTTTATCTAATTTCCCTGATGCACAGCTAACAATTGATTTTGCTTTGTGTAACATTGAATTTGCATCACCTACTTCGGGATAACCCATTTTAGAAAGTTTTTCTTTAACTTGCGTAAATACATCATCCGATACGTCATTTATTGTAATTTCCGAATTCTCTAACGCAACATCTACATGTTCTACACCATCAATTGAAGATAGTCCTTTTTTGATTGTGTTTGCACAACCATTGCATTTTAAATTTAATATATTTATTTTTTTCATCTGAATATTAATACTTTATAAGATTATTATCTTGTTCCACCATGTCCTTTAGCTACAACTAACATTATTTTAATATTGAGGTAGATAAATCTAAAAAACTGAATAATCCAATTTTTTAGCATAAAACGTTGCCATTTTGTTATTTTTTGTGCCATTTTTGTTTGTTTTAAATTGTTATTCAGGGATTAACCACCAGAAAGGTTTCATTTTTGCTTTATAAATAAACATATAATGCAAAGATAATTTTATCCAATGTCCGGCTAATCCATAATCACCAATAGTATCACTTAAATTTCTACCATGTGTATCGGGATATTTTTTAAAATCAGGTACTATTGGATTAACAGTCATTGTTACGGCAGTACCGTTACCCAAACCGAAACCAGTAGAGGCAACACAAGCAGCTCCCATATTACCCATAGAACCTTTATGTAATTTTGCATTTTTACCGTTTTTAACTAATTCAACCACATTATCTACCACTACTTTAGCAGAAATTCCGGAAGGCATTCCTGTTCTTGGTGGAGACGGAAAAATAGGCGTTCCGTTTTTACTTGTTCTTGGTTTAGAAATAGTATGTGGCGGAGCAAAAGCAATTCCAGGAGCAAAAATATTCGGATAACTAGGGTTTTGGTAAGTTTCCGGCCAATCTTGCACTGTCCATTCTTCATATGGTTTTGGTGTATAATCTGCATCTACAATCATAAAACCTTTAAATAATTTATCGGTTATATCATTACTATGTTTATCAAATGCTTCAAAACCGTGACCGGAAAAAGCAGGAATTAACATTGCAAAATCATAGGTTTCCTTTTTATAATCACCATCTAAAGTTTCGTAATATGCCACACCATCTTCAATTTTATAAACACCGGCACCTGTAATATAATTTACATTTCGATCTTCAAAAAGCATTTCGGCAATATCCTTATTGGTGATGATTTTACCCCAAGCTTTCATAACTCCTCC
>JALSLI010000144.1 GCA_026988395.1 Flavobacteriaceae bacterium
ATTTCGTTGCTTATTTTGTGTCTATGGGTGTTATTTCCACTTTTTAGAATGCGTCAGAAATTATTAAAAAAAGATTTTTAATTTATCTATAAGTTTTTTAATTGTAAAATAGTATCTGAAGGATTTTCACTTTTAAAAACAAACGAACCGGCAACTAAAACATCTGCTCCGGCAGCTAATAACATTTTTCCGGTTTCTAAATTAACGCCACCATCTACTTCTATTTTAGCTTTAGATTCGGATTTTTCTATTAAATCACGTAATTGTATTACTTTTTTATAAGTGTTTTCAATAAATGATTGTCCGCCAAATCCTGGATTTACACTCATAATCAGCACAACATCTACATCTTTAATAATGTCTTCTAATAAAGCTACAGGTGTATGCGGATTTAAAGAAACTCCGGCTTTCATGCCATTTGCTTTGATGCTTTGTACCGTTCGGTTAAGATGTATACATGCTTCGTAATGTACGGTTAAAATATCGGCACCGGCTTGTTTAAAAGCGGATATATAATTATCCGGATTTACAATCATTAAATGTACATCTAATGGTTTTTTTGCGTGTTTTTTTATAGCTTTAATAACCGGCATTCCAAACGAAATGTTTGGCACAAATACACCGTCCATCACATCTACATGAAACCAATCGGCTTCACTTTTATTAATCATTTCGATATCTTTTTGCAAGTTGGCAAAATCGGCTGATAAAATAGATGGTGCAATTAAATGTTTCATAATAATGATTTTTTACAAAATTACAGTATTTTTCTGTTTTCTTTGTAAAAATTAGTTCATAAAAAAACTCGTCAATTATTGACGAGTTTTAAATATGAATTCAAATGAAGATTAACCTAAATAAGTTCTTAATATTTTACTTCTACTAGTATGTTTTAATCTTCTGATTGCCTTTTCTTTAATTTGTCTTACACGTTCTCTTGTTAAATCAAATGTTTCACCAATTTCTTCTAGCGTCATAGGGTGTTTATCTCCTAAACCAAAGTATAATAAAACAACATCTGCTTCTCTTGGTGTCAACGTGTCTAATGCTCTTAATATTTCAGTTCTTAAGGATTCGTGCATTAAACTTTTATCAGGAATTGGTGATTCTCCGGAGCGTAATACATCGTATAAATTAGAATCTTCTCCTTCGATTAAAGGAGCATCCATAGATACGTGTCTTCCTGAATTTTTCATAGATTCTTTAACATCAGATACTGTCATATCTAATTCTTTTGCAATTTCTTCCGGTGAAGGAGGTCTTTCGTTTTCTTGCTCTAAACGAGCAAACATTTTATTGATTTTATTGATAGAACCAATTTTATTTAATGGTAATCTAACAATTCTAGATTGTTCTGCTAATGCTTGTAAAATAGATTGTCTAATCCACCAAACCGCATACGAAATAAATTTAAATCCACGAGTTTCGTCAAAACGTCTTGCGGCTTTTATTAAACCTAAATTCCCTTCATTTATTAAATCAGGTAATGTTAAACCTTGATTTTGATATTGTTTTGCAACAGAAACCACAAAACGTAAATTTGCTTTTACTAAACGATCTAAAGCTCGTTCATCACCTGCTTTAATACGTTGTGCTAATTCCACTTCATCATCAGCCGATATTAAATCCACTTTACCTATTTCTTGTAAGTATTTATCTAATGATGCGGTTTCACGATTGGTTACCTGTTTGGTGATTTTTAGTTGTCTCATAATTATTGCTGATTTTTTGTCTTCATTTATTATACGTAGGTTTTTATAAAAAGGTTACAAAAAATTATAATGGAAATTGCCTAAGTAATTCTAACCGTTGTTTTGCTCTGTCTATTTGTTTGTATTTTGGATTAAAAAATAATAATCTTTCTTTTACTCCGGCTTTTGTTAATGAGGTAGAAAACTTTAAATGATCGTCTATAAATTCAAGATAATCTCTAATAAATTTTTGGTCTTCAATTACGTAATAATTTATCATCAGATATGGTGTAATTAAAATATTCTTATTCTTATTTTTAATTACAACATTGTTGTTTAATGGTAGTAGCGGACTATTAAAAATTTTTATTTTCGATTTTCTGTTATTATCACGTCTACCAGTAAAAGTGGATTTTTCGATATCTTCGATAATACTTTTTAAAATATCGCACAATTTGATAGCCGTTGTGTAGTTTAATAATTTTATCTCGTAAAAATAGAGTATTTGATTAATTGTAGCATCTAATACACCGTCGTTCCATATTTCTGTAATGTCAAAATTATAATAATATTCTCCGAATTTTGTTGTTAAATCTTGAAGTGTTTTTGGAATGTGAAATGTATTAAAATCAATTTTATTTATGGACAAAGTTTTGTCTTGTAAATATAGAATAGTATATAGTTTAAATCTTGCAAACAAAGGGTTGCGTGCAAAATAAAACAAAGGTAAATCTTTTGCACTATAAACAATTTCTACATCATCTCTATTTTGTAAAGGTGTAATATTTTTAATAATTCCAATAAAATACGCTTCTAAATCGTTTAATGTTGCAACATTATTCGATTTTCGGATGATAACTTTGTTTTTTGATAGTTTTTCCTCATATAAACTATCTAAAGAAACATCAAAATTTATTGCCAATTTTACAGCATCTTCTAAAGAAAGTTTTGTCTTTTTTTTAATTCTTCGATATGCTGCATCATAATTTATGTCTAAAATTTCTGCTACTTCTTCTATAAATGATATATTTTTATCACAATTATCTTTTATTTTGTCTAGTAATATTTTATTTAATTCACTCAATATTAATTTTTTGGGTAAAAATACAAAAATTTATTTTTATTTTGTGTTTTTTACAAATGTTATTAAAGTGAGTTTATTTATCTTTGTATCAACGAAATGAAAAAGAAAAAGTACTAACAAAACATCTTAAAAGTTGTTTTAAACTCTAATTTCCCCTTGAATTAGAGTTTTTTTATGGGTAAACTTTACAATAAAATTTGTTATAATAAAATGATATTTAACTTTTTAACTTTTATTATTTATTGTAATACTTTATATAAAATATTGATGTGTTCCATATGGATGTTACTATTCTTGTTCTTAATTTATATTTTGTTTTACCGGAAATGATTATAAAGCATAAAAAAAGTGCATAAGAAATTATGCACTTTTAGATATTGTTTAATATTTCTATTTAGTTTCGAGATCTCCTATCGTCACGTCTGTTGTCTCTTCCTCTATTATCGCGTGATCTGTTATTATCACGTGGTGGTCTTGCAACATAACCTTCCGGTTTTTCTAATAAAGCTTTTCTAGAAACTTTGTCTTTTTTAGTTCTAGGGTCTTTACCCATGTATTTAATTTCGAATTCATCTCCTAAATTAACAACATCTTCAACTTTATTGGTACGTTCCCAAGCCAGTTCGGATATGTGTACTAAAACTTCATTTCCCGGAGCGTCCAAATATTCAACTACAGGTCCAAAATCTAGTATTTTAACTACTTTTACTTTGTAGGTTTTACCAACTTCAGGTTTAAAAGTAATGGCGTTAATTTTTTCGATTACTTTGTCAATTTTTTCTTGGTTTGTTCCTTGAATTTCCACAATTCCGTTATCGCCATCTTCCACAATTGCAATTACGGTATCAGTTTCTTTTTGCATTTCTTGAATCACTTTTCCTCCGGGACCAATTACAGCACCGATATAATCTCCCGGAATAACCATGGTTACCATTTTTGGAGCATGTTCTTTTACAGTAGCCTTTGGTTCTGCAATGGTTTCTACTAATTTATCTAGAATGTGTAATCTTCCGTCTTTAGCTTGTTTTAAAGCACTTTCTAAAATTTCATAAGAAAGTCCTTTTACTTTAATATCCATTTGGCAGGCAGTGATACCATCTGCTGTTCCGGTTACTTTAAAATCCATATCACCTAAATGATCTTCATCTCCAAGAATATCGGATAAAACAGCATACTTACCGGTTTCTAAATCGGTTATTAATCCCATTGCGATTCCGGATACCGGTTTTTTAAGTTTTACACCTGCATCCATTAAAGACATTGTTCCGGCACAAACAGTTGCCATAGAAGAAGAACCGTTAGATTCTAAAACTTCAGATACAACTCTAATTGTATAAGGGCAATCTTCAGGAATCATTCCTTTTAAGGCACGTTGTGCTAAGTTTCCGTGACCAATTTCTCTACGTGAAGTTCCTCTTAAAGGTCTAGCTTCTCCTGTTGAAAACGGTGGAAAATTGTAGTGTAAATAAAATTTTTCTTCACCTTCAAAGGTTGGTAAATCAATGATGTTTGCATCTCTTGATCCACCAAGTGTAACTGTTGCTAAGGCTTGTGTTTCTCCTCTGGTAAAAATTGCTGAACCATGAGTAGAAGGTAAATAATCAATTTCACACCATATAGGTCTGATTTCGGTGGTTTTTCTTCCGTCTAAACGTAATCCTTCGTCTAATACTAAACTACGAATAGCTTCTTTATTGGTTTTATTAAAATATTTTGAAATTAAATCGCCAAATTCTTCTAATTCTTCTTCTGTAAATAACGATTTTACTTCTTCTTTTATTTCTTTAAATTTTTCGGTTCTTTCTTTTTTTGAAGTTGCTTGTCTGGCAATGTCATAACATTTATCGTAAGCAAAATCATAAACTTTTTTATAAACAGCTTCGTTTTCTTCTTCTTTTGGATAATCTCTTACCTCTTTTGCTCCAACTTTTTCTCGTAAAGCAACTTGTGCTTTACATTGATCTTTAATTGCTTCGTGTGCAACTTTAATTGCCTCAGTCATTTCTTCTTCAGAAATTTCTTTCATTTCTCCTTCTACCATCATCACAGATTCTTCAGATGCACCAACCATCATATCAATATCTGCTTTTTCTAATTCTTTTCTACTTGGATTGATAACAAATTGGCCATCAATTCTAGCCACACGCACTTCTGATATTGGATATTCAAAAGGAATGTCTGATAAAGCAATACAAGCAGAAGCAGCTAATCCTGCTAATGCGTCAGGCATTACATCTTCATCGCTAGACATTAATTGAATCATTACTTGTGTTTCTGCATGATAATCTTTTGGAAACAAAGGTCTTAATACACGGTCAATCAAACGCATGGTTAAGATTTCTTCTGTACTTGGTCTGGCTTCTCTTTTAAAGAAACCTCCGGGATAACGTCCGGCTGCTGCAAATTTTTCACGGTAATCAACGGTTAACGGTAAAAAATCCATTCCTTCTTTTACATCATAAGAAGATACTACTGTTGCCAATAACATGGCTTTTCCCATTCGCACGACTACCGATCCGTGTGCTTGTTTTGCTAATCTACCTGTTTCAATGGTAATTTCTCTACCATCTTGTAATTTGATGGTTTCCACTTTTAATTCTGGAATCATAATTTTAATTTTTTCTGTTTTTTAAACAAATTATACTTTTAATTGGTAGTTGTGTGTTGGTTGCCAATGAAGTTGTATAAAAAAAGAGGCAAAAAGCCTCTCTTTATTTTAGTTGAATTATTTTCTAATTCCTAATTCTTTAATGATTGCACGATATCTAAGTACATCTGTTTTTATTAGGTAATTTAATAAACTTTTACGTTTACCTACCAATTTAACTAGTGAACGTTCTGTGTTAAAATCTTTACGATTTTTCTTTAAATGCTCAGTTAAATGGTTAATTCTGTAAGTAAAAAGAGCAATTTGTCCTTCAGGAGTTCCTGTGTCGGTTGCTGATTTTCCGTGTTTAGCGAATATTTCCGCTTTTTTTTCTTTTGTTAAGTACATGCCAATATTATTTTAATAATTTTTATGCTAATTCGTCACTATAACGAACTTTAAGTTTGCAAAATTACAATAATTTTTCTTTTAGAAACTTAGTTTTCTAAAATTTCTTTAATATCTGGTTTAAAATAATTTGGGCCTTTCATTACTTTGCCATCTTCTCTGTATATTGGTTTGCCGTTTTTGTCTAATTTACTCATATTACTTTTTTGTATTTCTTCAAAAACAGCTTCAATTTTATCTTGCATTCCGTGCGATAACATAGTGCCACATAATATGTATAGCATATCTCCTAATGCGTCGGCAACTTCCATTAAATCGTTATTTAATGCAGCTTCTAAATATTCGTTATTTTCTTCTGCCATTAAATCGTAGCGTAATTTTATTTCTTTTTTATTTGTAAACGCTATTGGTTTTTTTCTATTTGTAATACCAAATGCGTTGTGAAAGGCTTCTACTGCTTTTAATTTATTTTTCATTTTTTAAAGTTTCTAATAATTCATGGATATTTTTTTTGCTATTACCTATAAAAACATTTTCATTAAACACAATAACCGGACGTTTTAAAAAGGTATATTCTTCCAATAATAATTGTTTGTAATCTTTTTCAGTTAATTGTTGATTTTTTAAATCCATTGCCTTGTACTTTTTTGCTCTTTTATTAAATAGTGACTCGTAACTATCTGTCATGGCACGTAATTCTTCTAATTGCTTAGCGGTAATAGGATTAGATTTTATTTCCTGCAACTTAAAGGTGTTAAATTTATTTTCGCCGATTACTTCTTTTATTTGTTTAAGTATTCTTCTACAAGTATCGCATGTTTTTAAATAATATATTTTTTTCATTCTCAAATATTTTACACAAAGATGCAATTATTACTTTAATTTTACAAAAAACTTTATTTCTCTTATCGGAAGGCTTTTTCAAAATATTACGTACATTTATCCAAAAAAATAATGGAATTTCAAACAGCAATTTTTGTCCGAAAATTTTTATCTAATGTATTAGATGAATTAACTTTAGAGCAATTAAACACAATTCCTAAAGGTTATAATAATAATATTTTATGGAATATTGCCCATATTTTAGTAACGGAACAAATGCTAAGTTACGGACTTAGTGGTTTGCCTATTGCAATAAATGAGGATTTCATTTCTCGATTTAAAAAAGGTTCTGTTTGTTTAAGTAATTATTCTAATTATGATATTGAACTGATTAAAAATAAATATTTTAACTTAATTAATAAAACTAAAGATGATTATCAAAATAATCGTTTCTCAAAATTTAATGAATACCCAACAAGCACTGGAATTGTATTAAAAAATATTGATGATGCTATGCGTTTTAATAGTTTACATGAAGGCATTCATTTAGGTGTTGTTTTAAGTTTAAAAAAATTAGTCTAATGGATATATATGCAATAGCAACTGTACTTATCGTTTTATCTGCAATCTTTGGTTATATCAATGTTCGATTTTTAGAATTTCCAAACACCATTGGTTTGATGATTATTACCATTGTTTTTACTATTTTTGTTTTTGTACTTGGTTATTTTGATCCAACACTTTTACACAAGGAAAGAGAATTTATTGGTGAGATTGATTTTAAAACAGTTTTACTTGATGTAATGCTTAGCTTTTTGCTTTTTGCCGGAGCTTTGCATACTAATTTTGAACAACTTAAAATTCAACGAAAACCGATTTTGGCTTTTGCTACATTAAGCACCTTAATTTCTACTTTTTTGGTTGGTATTTTTGTTTATTACGGACTAAAAGTAATCAATTTAGATGCTGATTTTATTTATTGTTTGCTTTTTGGAGCTTTAATTTCACCAACCGATCCTATTGCCGTTCTCGGAATTTTAAAAAAAGTAGGAGCTCCTAAAAAATTGGAAACAAAAATTGTTGGTGAATCCTTATTTAATGATGGTGTTGGAGTTGTAATTTTTATTACACTTTATAAAATAGCAAACAAAGGTTTAAGTCATTTTTCTTTTAGTCATACTTTGTTAGAGTTTTTACAAGAAGTTGGTGGAGGTTTACTATTTGGTATTTTGATTGGGTTTATTACTTATTACTTGCTTAAAACAATCGATGATTACGATACCGAAGTTATAATTACACTTGCAGCAGTAATGGGAGGTACTTTGTTAGCAAGAAAACTGCACGTATCTGCTCCTCTTGCTATGGTAGTTGCCGGTTTAATTGTAGGTAACGATACTGTTAGACAAAATGCTATGAGCGAAACAACAGAACTTTATGTAGATAAATTTTGGGAATTAGTAGATGTTTTATTAAATACCATCCTTTTCGTTATGATTGGTATGGAATTACTAGTATTAACCTTTAAACATGAATATTTCCTTGCCGGAATATTGGCTATTCCTGCTTTGCTTTTAGCTCGTTATTTATCTCTTTTAATACCGATAAAATTTTATGCGAAAAAATTAGATTTTATAAAAAAAACCAATATTATTATGACTTGGGGAGGTTTGCGAGGTGGTATTTCTATTGCATTGGCATTAAGTCTAACACATCAAATGCACCGTGATTTGTTTTTAGTAATGACCTATACAGTGGTTGTGTTTTCTATCATCGGACAAGGTTTAACAGTTGGAAAATTAATTAAAAAATTAACTTAAATATGAAAAAATATCTTGTTTTTATTATAGTTATCTTGTTTTATATAATAGGATTTTCTCAGTCGGAAGAAAAAGCAAGTTTGGCTAATCCTAATGCTACGGTTTATACACATATGCATTTTTTACAAAAAAAGACATATGCTCCGCAAAAATCAGCTTTAACGATTTATGGTTTAAAAGGAAAAGAAGCTATCGATAAAGCCATAAAATTAAAAAAAATCTTTGATGGTAGAGGTTTAAAACCCAATTTTACAAAAATACCAACAGACCCAAATTATACTGATACAACTGCATTTAATATTGGTCATCGATATGTACTTTTTCCTGAAAGGTTACCAAAAGTGTATGTAGAAAAATATGGTGATAAATGGTTTTATTCTAAAGAAACAGTATCTTTAATTGATACTATTTATAAAGAAACTTTTCCATGGCAAATACAATGGATGCAAAAATGGATTCCTGAGGCAATAGCTGATAGAATGTTGCTAGGTGTTCCTTTATGGAAATATATTGGTTTTGTAATTTTACTTTTGGTTCTGTTTATTGCATTTATTGTTTTAAACAAAATAGTGTATTTTTTATTGCATAAAATCCATAAGATAGCAATTAAAAATACAAGTATGAGAATAGATGTAAATCTAAAAAAAATTGCCAGACCTGTGGTTTTACTTATTTTAATTGGATTTTTAAAACGAACCATACCGTCTTTTCAATTTAATATTGATGTTAATAGTGTTATTTTTATTGCCTTAGATTTTGCTAAAATTGTATTATGGATTTATATCTTTTTACGAATTGTTAAACTTTCAATGACAATTTATGCCGAATATACCAAGCGAACACATATTAAATTAGACGATCAATTAGTGCCTATTCTAACACACTTTTTAACCGGAATAGTTATCTTTTTAGGTGGTTTAAAATTATTAACCTTATTTGGTGTTTCTCCGGCAAGTGTAATTGCAGGAGCATCAATAGGAGGTTTGGCTTTAGCTTTGGCATCACAAGATACAGTTAAAAACTTGATAGGTACTTTTATGATATTTCTAGATAAACCTTTCCATATTGGAGATTGGATTGAAACATCAGAACTACAAGGAACAGTAGAAGAAGTTGGTTTTCGTTCTTCCAGAATTCGTGCCGCTGATACGTCAATCTATCAAATTACAAACAGTAAATTATCTGAAATAGTTATCAATAATAAAGGAATGCGTTTATTTAGAAGGTATCAAACAGAACTTGGTATTCGTTATGATACACCTCCTGAATATATTGATTTGTTTGTTGAAGGTATTAAAGAAATCATTAAAACACATCCTTATACCAATAAAGATAATTTTGATGTTGCTTTTTCCGGGTTTGGAGATTCTGCTTTAAAAATTTTGGTAAACACTTATTTTAGCGTGCAAGATTGGAGCACCGAACAGAGAGCAAAACATATTTTACATATGGCTATTGTAAAATTAGCTAAGATTATAGGTGTTGATTTTGCCTTTCCTTCATCTACATTAATGATAGAACAATTTCCTGAGAAACAGCCAATAACTATGGAGTATAATAAAGATATGGAAGAAATTAAAAAGCAAATTATTACATTGACTCGTGAGTTAGAACAAGAAAATTAAAGATATTTCATAAAAAAGCATCATTTTTTGATTATATTTTATTAGAAAAAGGATATATTTGTGTAATTGATTAAAAAAAAACTACTATTTATATGAAAAAGTCCTTTTTTTCATTACTTTTTTTATGCGTGCTTTCCTTTGTTTTTTCGCAACAAACAAAAATGGAGTTTGATAAGGTGTTTAATACTTTAAAAAAGGAATCAAATTCTATTGATAAAGTCGAAAAATTAATCAATCTATATAAAATTTCCGTTAAAAAAAGAATACCTAATGAGGCTATAATAGATGAGGCACTTAAAATATCTGAGAAAATATTTTACATTAACGGAATTGCAAAAAGTTACGACAGAAAAGGTCTAACAGCTCGTTTTAATCACCATTATACAAAGGCAATACAATTACATAAAAGGGCTTTACGTTATTTTGAACAAACAGATGATTCGCTTTCTAAGATTAAATGTCTTAATAATCTAGGTGTTGCATATCGTAAAATAGCCAAAACAAATGAGGCTTTTAGTTATTATTTTCAAGCCTTAAAAGTTGCAGAAGAAATAAAAAATAATAAAAGTATTGCTATCGCAAATAATGGTATCGGAAATATTTTTGTAGAAACAGGGCAGTATGATGAGGCAATTAAATACCTTAAAAAATCTATTGGTGTTAAAGTAGAATATAATAACGATAGAAATCAAGAAATTGGTTTGTCTAATATTGGCGAGGTTTTTATTATGAAAAAACAATACGATTCAGCGTATTATTATATTGATAAATCCTTAGACATTGCTAAAAAAACACACAATAAATTAGGTATAGCCATAAAACAAAATTTATTAGGCGTTTTAAATCAAACAGAAAAAAATTATGAAAAATCTATTGCTTATTTTGATAAATCCATACCTG
>JALSLI010000145.1 GCA_026988395.1 Flavobacteriaceae bacterium
TGATAAATCGCAATCCAAGGGGTATTTCCAGTGAAAAGCTTGAACCTCTACCTTCGGTGATATCAACGGTTAAATGTGTGTGTTTCCAATATTCAAATTGTTCTTCATTCATATAATAATTAACACCTTCCAATTCTCCCAAAAGAATATCACTGTCGTCTAAATACATATCTTCTTTTTCAAAAATCATAGGTGCCGAGCCATCACAGCAACCACCGCTTTGGTGAAAAATCAATTCGCCGTGTTTTTCTTTTAATTGTCTTACTACTTCTGCCGCTTTATCGGTTATTGCAACTCTTTTTGGTGTCATTTTTATAGATTTTTTTGAGTAAATATAATAAAAAAGAGCTTATTCGTAAAAAACGAATAAACTCTTTTGAAGTTAGCTGTGAATTTTAAAAGAATCCTAATTTGTTTTTGTCGTATGAGATTAACATATTTTTGTTTTGTCTGTAATGATTAAGCATCATTAAGTGTGTTTCTCTACCAAAACCGGATTTTTTATAACCTCCAAAAGGAGCATGAGCAGGATAAGCATGATAGCAGTTTACCCAAACTCTACCTGCTTTTATGGCTCTTGGTACTTGGTAAAGTTGGTGTGCATCTCTTGTCCAAACTCCTGCACCTAAACCGTAAAGTGTATCGTTTGCAATTTCAATCGCTTCGGCTTGGTCTTTAAATTTGGTTACAGCAAGTACAGGTCCAAAAATCTCTTCTTGAAAAACACGCATTTTATTGTGTCCTTCTAAAATTGTGGGTTCTATGTAATATCCGTTAGCGAATTCGCCTTCTAATTTTTTTGCTTTTCCTCCGGTAAGGACTTTACAGCCTTCTTCTTTACCAATATTGATGTATGAAAGAATCTTTTCATATTGATCATTTGAAGCTTGTGCACCAACCATCGTGTTAACATCATACGGATTATCTTGAATTATGGCGTTAGTTCTTTCGATTACTTTTTCCATAAAAGCATCGTAAATATCTTCTTGTACCAATAATCTGGAAGGACAAGTACATACTTCACCTTGGTTAAAGGCAAATAAAACGGCACCTTCAATCGCTTTATCTAAAAATGCATCATCTTCATCCATAACAGAGCTAAAAAAGATGTTTGGTGATTTACCACCTAATTCCATTGTTACAGGATTTATGTTTTTAGATGCGTATTGCATAATTAATTGTCCGGTTGTTGTTTCTCCTGTAAAGGCAACTTTATCGATACCGGAATGCGAAGCTAATGGTTTACCTGCTTCGGGACCAAAACCATGAATAATGTTTAAAACTCCGGGAGGAAAGACATCGGCAATTTTTTCCATTAGTAATGTTGCGGTTGTAGGTGTTTGCTCGGCAGGTTTTAAGATAACACAATTTCCGGCAGCTAGGGCAGGAGGCAATTTCCAAGATAACATTAATAATGGAAAATTCCAAGGTATAATTTGTGCAACAACACCTAAAGGTTCTTTAATGTTCATCGAAACGGTTAATGCATCCAGTTCGGCAACACTTCCTTCTTCGGTACGTATAGCAGCAGCAAAATAACGCCAATGATCAATTGCCAAAGGGACATCTGCGTTTAAGGTTTCTCTTATTGGTTTTCCGTTATCACAAGTTTCGGCAAGAGCAAATTCTTCGGCGTGTTCTTCAATAATATCGGCAACTTTGTTTAGTAATGCTGCTCTTTCGGCAGGTGAGGTGTTCCCCCAAGCTTCTTTGGCGTTGTTAGCTGCTTCAACAGCCAAATTAACATCTGCTTTTTTTGATCTTGGGTATTTTGCAATAACCGAATTGTCTATTGGTGATCTGTTTTCAAAATATTCACCATCTAACGGTGCAACAAATTTACCACCGATAAAATTATCGTAATGTTCTTTAAAATTAGGTTTTTTGTAACTCATATTGTGTAAAATTTTGGTTAATATTCGGGTTTGACTTTTTTAGTTTATCAAAAGTCAATTAGTAAATAATTGACTTTTGATTTTCTGTCCCTCAACAGAATTTTGAAACTATGTAAAAGAAAATTCTAATTATGATGGGATAAAATTAGGATAATAAAACATTAAAAAATTGCACATTTCTATTATTATCTTGCACATTTCTATTTTTTTTATGATTTTTTGATGATTATTTTGTAATATTGTTAAATGAATAAGTTTCTTAGATCGCATATTTCTAATAGAAAGTTAACCACTTTAGTGGAAAACAGAACGATTTATTCTGCGGATTACTCCGAATTAAATATTTTTGAAACCCACGAAATTGCCGAAAAAGTAAAATTGCTTTTTGATTTTCCTATTATTGCAAGTATGCTTAGCGGTAAAAAAATAATGCATCTAAAAGGAATGCAAAGTTTTGATTTTTTGCCTGGCGAGTCGGTGGTAGTTCCTTCTAAGAAAGAATTGGTAATCGATTTCCCCATTGCAACAAAAGAATCGCCTACGCAATGTTTGGCATTGGCAATAGATCCAACAAAAATTAATGAAATTACTTCTAAATTTAATGAACTTGTGGCTATTGAAGATGAAAACAACCAATGGTCTATTGATGTGCAATCTTCGCATTTAACCAATCAAGAAGAGGTAAATTACCTCATTCAGCGTTTGGTACATACTTTTACTAAAAACACCAAGACGAAAAAAGATGTTATTTTAGATTTAATGATTCAAGAATTGGTTGTTAGGTTGCTGCAAACAAAAGCAAAACAAGTTTTATTGTCTGAAGCAAATGCAATTATTTGTGATTCGCGTATTGGATCGGTAATTAAATATATAAAGCAACATTTAACCGAAAAAAATATTACTGTAGATAAATTAGCCGAACTTGCTTGTATGAGTACATCACATTTTTATAAGCAATTTAAAAATACGATTGGTATTTCTCCTGTAGATTATATTAATTCTGAACGAATAAAATTTGCAAAAAAATTATTTGTTGATGAAAAAAATATTCGCATTGCCGATATAGCTTATAAATCCGGATTTAACAGTGTGAGTTATTTTAATCGTCAGTTTAAAAAAAACGAATTAATTGCTCCATCTGCATATATTAAGGCAGCTAAAAATATGAAATAATTTTTATTAAAAAGAGGATTTGTTTACTTTCGCCAAATGGAAGGCTTGCAATCACTTTTAGAAATTATAAAACAAGAATACGCACTTATTTTTGTTTTTTTTGTGATAGCGATTCTTTATTCTATGATTGGTTTTGGTGGAGGCTCCAGTTATTCGGCTGTATTATCTTTAACAGGAATGTCTTTTGTAGAGGTTAGAGCAATATCTCTTTTATGCAATATTGTTGTTGTTACTAACAATACAATAAAGTTTGTAAAACTTAAATTATTAAATTGGAAAAAAGTATTACCGTTGGTTTTGTTTAGTGTTCCTTTTGCTTTTTTGGGTGGATTTTTAAAAATAAATCAAAATATTTTTTATGTTACTTTAGGTGTTTCTTTAATTTTATCGTCAATATTAATGTTGGTAAATGAATGCTTTATGAGCAGAATATTACTAGATTTTAAAAGTGATTATTCTTTTTTTAAGAATGCGTTAAT
>JALSLI010000146.1 GCA_026988395.1 Flavobacteriaceae bacterium
CGCTTTAAGCGAAACAAATCGCTATCGTATTATTGCTTTTGATTTACCTGCTCATCATAAATCAAAACAGAAATACACCAATTTATATGAAGCCAAAAATGCCTTTAAAACGCTTTTAAAATTTATAAAACCTACTGAACCATTTCATGTTGTTGCTCATTCTTTTGGTGCTGCTGTTACTGCTTTTTCTTTGTCGGAAACAGACTATACAGTAAATAAAATTGTTTTTTTAAGTGGAAATGATGTGATTGAGGATGTTTTTAAACAATTTCAAAAAATGATAGGATTTAATGAGAAAATCTATAAGGAAGTTGCAAATTGGACACATAAAATTATTAAACAACCTTTAAATGAATTGGTGGTTAGTGATCGATTGAAGCAGATAGATTTTAACAAACTCTTGTTAATCCACGATAAATATGATAAAGTTATTCCGTTTAAAAATGCAGAATCTACACATCAAAAAATACCTAATTCGGTTTTAAAACCTTTTGAAAAAATAGGACATTACAGAATGTTGTGGAATGATGATGTGATAAAAGAAACGGTGACTTTTTTAGGAAAATAAAGGGTTAAATTTGCTCAATATTTTTAAGAATAATTTTTTCTACTTCGCTATTATGTGTGTTTTTTGAGAGTAAGTCATAACGGATTTTAACACAAAGTTTGGCTAAATCTGCCGATAATTCATCAGACTCTAACGGACTGATTTTTTTATCTAAAGCTGTTTCTTTAATCGAAGCTATAAAATTTTCATATTCTTTTAAGACGGCAACACTGGCGATTGTGGATATTTTATGTGTTAAAAATTCTAAGGAAATTAAATCTTTATTGTCGATTTCTTCCTTGCTGATTACATTTTTTAAGAAATCAATTAATTCAAAATACAAATCTGATTTTAAATCAAATATTTTTACATTTTGTTCTTTTTCAAGTTCTACTTCGCTTTGTTTGTTCAGCAAAGCAGCGGTTATGGCAATGGTAACGATAGTTCCTAAAATAATCAAAACGACTTCTTGTACAAAAGGATATGCATTAAAACTGGCAAAAGCAAATCGTAAAAATAAATAGCCAATAACAAAAGTTATAGAAGCGATGGATAAATAAATGGAACTGTTTTTCATATTTTGATTTTTTGCAAAGATGCGATAAAAAAATATAACCACATCAATTTATGTAATTGATGTGGTTTTTAAAAAAATTAATTATGAAAAAATCATCTTTTTCTTTTATACTCATAGTCTTTACGCTCTAACTCATATTGTCTTTTTACTACTTTTTTTAAGCTGGAAAACACAGTGTTAAGAGCTTTTACAGGATTTTTATCCTCATCAGCGATTAATACTTTTTTGCTTTTTAAATCTAAAGAAGCACTTACCTTAGTTAGAGAAGAAGATTTGTTAAAAATCACTTCAAGAGTCAAATCTTTATCATATTTTTTAAAAAGTTCATTGTAATAATCTTCTTTTTCTTTGCAGATTGTTTCAATTTCTTTGTGAAAAGATTCATCTACTTCCTTTAAATTTTTTACTATTAATGTTACCATAAGCTACGCTGCTAATTTTTTAATTTGAAATCCGAAATACATAATTGTAACTCCTGCTAAGATAATTGGTATCGCAACAGAATATACAATTGCAAACATAGCGAATATTGGATTAATAATAATTAAAAAACTAAATAGAAATGTTAAAATCCCTAATATTAAGTATGCTCCCCAATAAGGATCTCCTAATTTTTTAAGAACAATGGCACCATTTATTCTGGATATTGCTGTGAACATCATCCACATACCTGTAAAAATGATTAGTGATGAAGCCGATAGGTCAGGTTGAAATAAAAGAGCAACACCAATTACCATTTCTATTATTCCTAATAAAAGATACCATATCCAGTCTTTAAAATAAGATTTGTTTTGTATGGCAAAAACCACATTTAAACCTCCAACAGAAAAAATTAGCCATCCAAACATTATGGTTAGACCTAAGAAAGTTCCTACCGGTTTGGTCATTAAAAAAATACCTGTTGCGGTGAGTAATAATCCCATTATTACTAAAATCCACCATTGATTAATTTTACTTTTCATTTTAAAATTGTTTTAAGTTAATTGATTTATATGTAAAAAGAGGTTGTTTTAAAAGAATTGTACTTTGATTTTAGTTAGCTTGAACTTTAATTCTTTGAATTAAAACAACCTCGTTTTTATTTAATTTTTATTGTTTTTTAGCGTTTTTTCTAGGAAAAAGTCTTTTTTGAAAATCTTTAATATCTGATTTTAATTTATCAAATTTCGATTTGCTGTCTTTTTTAGCTTTAACAGATTTTTTCAATTCTTTTATCGCTTTAGATAACATTAAGTAATCTTTGTCTTTTTTACCGTAACCCAATGCTTCTGCTAATTGTAATTGGTACTCTGCATTTGATAATAATGCAATAACTTGTTTTACATTTTCATGATCTTTAGCATCAATAGTAGCAGCTTCAATAATCATTTGTTCTGCTTTAAGTACAGGTAAAGGTAATACAACTTTTTCAACTACCACAGTATTTAATACATTTATTAAGATAGCTTTTGCTAAATCTGTATCATTTGCTTCCAAAGCAACTACAGCTGCTTTAATTGCTTCAGGGTAAGTAGCTGTTGGGATTAAAAATGTATTTATCACCATTTCACTACGTAAATCTTTTAATAAGTCACTAGCTACTCTATAATATCCTTTGTTCATCGCTTCCTTAGCTAGTTTTGTGGTTTCATTAACAGTATTGATATCTGCAACAAACTCATCTTTTTGAAAAGTAACATTTACAGGAACCAACGCTAAACTAGGATCTTTTGCTAATAAAACTTCCAAATCACCTATTAATTCTTTTCCTTTTTTAATAGCTGTTTTTGTGTTTCCCTTGTCAATTTCAACTAGTAGATTTTGTGTTTTTGCTACTGCTGTAAGAGCTTCTTTTGTTAATTCTACTTTTTGTTTGATGATTTCTTTTTGCATATCTGCTAATATTCTAGCATCAAGAGTATCTTTACTCATTGCAAGAGGTTCTTGTTTAACGGTTTTACTAACTGTTTCAGTAGTATTTTTTACTTCTTTTTTGTCTTGAGCACAGGCAATTAAAGTTAAATTTGCTAGTACTATTACACTTAATAATTTTGCTATTTTTTTCATTTTATGATTGTTTTAAAATTTATTTGAATTAATATGTTAACATTACGATTTGTGTGTGTCAAATTATATTCCAAATGATGAAACAATAAAATAAATGAATAAAAAATGTCATTTTGACATAATTTAGCAAAAATCGCGACAATTTTTCATTAAACCTTAAATCCGCTAAACTATTTCTACTGTAAATCTAAACTGCATGTCATTATTGGGAGTACTCGTTTTTCGATACTCACCATAACTAATGCTATGTTTGCGTGTCTTAAAACTGTGCTACACCAATATTAACGCACATTTTGACTTTTCGTTACGAAAACCTTTGTGGATTTAAGGTTAAAAAAGAAAAAGATGAATAACTAATTAGAGGTTAAATCGGATTTTAAGTGATGTTAACACCAAATAGATGTCCGATTAAAGCAGAAACGACCATGGCAACTGTTCCCCAGAAAGTAATTCGTAATACGCCTTTTAAAACATTAGAACCACCTGTTTTTGCTGCAATTGCACCGAGAATAGCAAGAAAAACAACCGAAAAACCATATTGTAAATACATCATTTTGTTTGGTTCACCAAAAACAGCGACAAAAACCGGTAATGCTCCACCAAATATAAAAGCCGCAGCAGAAGCTAAAGCTGCTTGTAAAGGATTAGAAGCAGTCATCTCATGAATACCTAATTCATCTCTTGCATGAGCTTCTAAAGCATTGTGTTTGGTAAGCTCTTTAGCAACTTCAAGAGAAAGTTTTTCAGACAAACCTCTTTGTTCGTATATTTTTGCAAGTTCTATTAATTCACCTTTCGGATCATCAATTAATTCTTGTTTTTCCCTTTTTAAATCCGCTTGTTCGGTATCTGTTTGTGAGCTTACGGAAACATATTCACCTGCGGCCATAGATAATGCTCCTGCTGTAATGGAAGCAATTCCGGCTAGAACGATTGTTTTGTGGTCAGCTCCGGCAGCGGCAACACTAATGATAACGCTCGATGTAGATAAAATTCCGTCATTTGCTCCTAAAACGGCAGCTCTAAGCCAGTTACTGCGATGTAAGTAATGCTTTTCGTTTTGCATAATTTTATTTAAAAAAACAAAGGTAATAAAATTAAAGGTCAGCTTCTTTTAATTCGGTTAAAATTTCCAGCAAACTTTCTTTTGCATCACCAAAGAGCATTTTGGTATTGTCTTTAAAAAATAACGGATTCTGAATTCCGGCGTATCCGGGATTCATACTTCTTTTTAATACAACAACTTGTTTGGATTTGGTAACATCTAAGATAGGCATACCGTAAATTTTACTGTTTGGATCTTCTTTTGCAGCAGGATTAACCACATCATTAGCTCCAATTACAATTGCAACATCTACCTGTTTTAGATACTCGTTAGATTCGTCTAAATCTAAAAGTTTGTCATATGAAACATCTGCTTCTGCAAGTAGAACATTCATATGTCCGGGCATTCTTCCGGCAACGGGATGAATACAATATTTTACTTCTACTCCCTTTTCTTCTAATAAATCTTCCATTTCTTTTACTACTTTTTGAGCTTGTGCAACCGCCATTCCGTATCCGGGAATAAAAGCAACTTTTTGTGAATAAGCAAGTTGTATGGCTAAATCTGCCGGCGTGATGGTCTTAACATTTCCTTCGATTGCTTGTTCTTTTGCCTTAGCGGAAGAAGAAAAACTTCCAAAAATAACACTCCATAAATAGCGGTTCATGGCATTACACATTAATAAAGTTAAGATTATTCCGGATGAACCAACTAAAATTCCGCCTAATAACATTAATTTATTATCGGTCATAATTCCTGAAATTGCCGCTGTAATTCCAGTAAGTGAATTTAATAAAGAAATGACAACCGGCATATCGGCTCCTCCAATAGGAGCAACAAAAGTATAACCGTAAATAAGAGAAATTACCGAAAATAAGATGAGTTCGTTAAGTGTTAATTTACCTTGCACTCCAAAGTATATAATGGCAACTATCGCAATAAAAAGAATAATTAAATTTAAAATTGTTGCAAACGGAATTTTGGTGTATCTATCTTTTAATTTACCACTTAGTTTTCCGTAGGCAACCATGGAGCCTAAAAAGGCAACAAACCCTAAAAACAGGTTAAGCAAAACAATTGCCATATTTTTAAAATCTCCTATTGTATGGTGATTAAAAAGCCACACCAAAGAGATAAAAGCAGCCGAAAGTCCGCCTAAACCATTAAATAACGAAACCATTTCCGGCATTGCAGTCATGGCTACTTTTTTTGCTGCGATATAACCAATCACACTTCCTGTAATGATGCCAATTACGATAAATAAGTAATTGTTATCAGTAGTTTCCAGCGGATAAAATATGGCAACTAAAATACCTATTGCGATACCAATTGCAGCTTGCGAATTTCCTTTTACAGCAGTTTTAGGATGTGATAAATTACGTAATCCCATAATGAGTAAAACGGCTCCGATAAGGGGAAAAAGTTCAAAGTATATTTGCATTATTTTCTTTTTTTACGATTAAACATTTCCAACATTCTTGCGGTTACGGCAAATCCTCCTACAACATTAATTGTTCCTAATACAATTCCTAATGTGGCGATTATCATAGTAATTGTATGATCTTTTGGTGTTGTTCGTATTAGCAAAATAGCTCCAATCAATACTACACCACTAATTGCGTTAGAGCCTGACATTAAAGGAGTATGTAAAACGGTTGGTACTTTTGAAATGATTTCAAAACCAAGAAATATGGTGAAAACCACTAGATATATCATGGTCATATTATCGGATAAAAATTGTATGATTTCGTTCATTTAAGTAGATTTTAGTTACGGTTTAGCGATGCATGATGCTTTTATGATTTCATCATCACGATCTAGTTGTATTTTTAGATTTTCATCGGATATATATTCCAAGAAATTGTAAACATTGTTGGCAAATAAGGTACTGGCATCAACAACAGCTGCATCCGATAAATTAGAATCACCAACGATGGTAACGTAATTATGGATAACGGTTTTGTTGTTTTCGGTGAGCTCACAATTTCCGCCGGATTCTGCTGCCAAATCGATTATTACGGAACCTCTTCGCATATTTTCCACCATTTCTGTGGTGACAATAACCGGTGCTTTTGTGCTTCTAACGGTTGCAGTGCAAATAATAACATCGGCTTTGGTAATGTGGTCAAACATCATTTGTCGTTGTTTTTTTATGTATTCTTCGCTTTGTGCCGCTCCGTATCCTTGATCTGTTGCTTGATTTGCTCCTTCTACTTTTAAAAATTTTCCACCAAGACTTTTTACTTCATCTTCTGTTTCTAATCGAGTATCTACGGCTTCAACAATGGCACCAATTCTTTTGGCTGTAGCAATGGCTTGTAGTCCGGCAACTCCTGCACCAACAACCAATACTTTTGCTGGTTTTATGGTTCCGGCAGCAGTGATTAACATCGGAAAATATCGAGGTAATAAATCGGCTGCACGCAAAACAGCTTTATATCCTGCAATAGATGACATCGATGAGAGTACATCCATTGATTGTGCGATAGAGGATCTAGGTATCATATCCAGACTAAAAGCTATAATGCCGTATTCCTTTAATCTTTTTGGAACATCTTTATAAATGTATGGTTTAAATAATGAAATATAAGTTGTTCCTTTTTGTAATTTATCACATTCTTCTTTTTTTATTGGAGTATAAGATATAAGAATGTCTGCCGTTTTAAAAATTTCATCTCTTTTTTTGATGATTGCTCCTGCCTTTTCAAAATCGGCATTACCAAAATAGGAAGTTCTACCTGCTCTGGTTTCTATATGTACAATGTATCCTTTTTTTACCAATTTTTTGATGACACTTGGCACCAAACCAACTTTTTTGGTAGCCCACTCCTTTAAAACGCCAATAACCATAAATTTATACTTTTTTGTGGTTACGAACATACGAAAATATTCTTTTGCTTTTGTAATGTTAGTTACATTATTGTCTTATAGTTAGTCACTCCTTAAATATCATTCAATCAATTTATAATCAATAAAATAACTCATATATTTCTATTATTTTATAGTGTTTAATTGCAAGGTTTTTCTTATA
>JALSLI010000147.1 GCA_026988395.1 Flavobacteriaceae bacterium
AAGAAGCGGTGGTTTCGGAGGTGGTTTTGGTGGTTCATCAGGTGGTGGAAGCTTTGGTGGCGGCGGTTTTGGTGGTGGCTTCGGAGGTGGAGGTTTCGGTGGAGGTGGAGCTTCCGGAGGATGGTAATTTCTTACAAAAACAATTGTTCTACATCTTTCCAAAAATCGGGATATGATTTTTCTACCACATCCGGATTTTCAATATTTATAGGAATTTTTAAAGATAATGGTGCAAATGCCATTGCCATTCTGTGGTCATCATAAGTTTTAATAGTAATACCAGCATTTAATTTTTCTGGTTTTATATGGATGCTTTCATCGGTAATTTTAACTTTTGCTCCTAGTTTTTTTAATTCGGTTTTTAAAGCTTCCAAGCGGTCTGTTTCTTTGATTTTTAATGTGTGTAATCCGGTTATTTTACATGAAAGACCTAAACCAACGCAGGTTATTGCAACAGTTTGAGCCAAATCCGGCGTGTCGTTTAAATTAAACGTGAGATGTTTTTTTTGAGTAAAATCTTTTTCTTTTTTTAGAACGATAGTATCCTCTTTAAAAATCGTTGTTACACCAAAATGTTTGTAAATATCAGCTAATTTACTATCGCCTTGCAAACTGTCTTTAAAAAACTTGTTTAATGAAACAGAGGCATTTCCGCTTAAAGCGATAAAACTATAAAAATAGGAAGCCGAAGACCAATCAGATTCAATCGTAATCGTTGAATCTTGAATATTTTTTTTAGGATAAATTTTAATTATGTTATTGTTCCACTGTGTTTGAACACCAATTTTTTGAAGTAAATTAAGTGTCATTTTAATATATGGTTTTGAAGTGATTTTTCCTTTCAGGGTGATTTCCAAACCATTTTTTAAAGAAGGAGCCAATAATAATAAAGCAGTAATGTATTGGCTGCTAACGTTTCCGGAAATAGGTACTTTGTTTTTATGTAAGGTTTTCCCTTTGATTTTTAACGGAGGAAATCCGTTGTTTTTTAGGTAAGTAATATCGGCTCCGAGAGCGATTAATGCATCGACTAAAATTTTAACCGGTCTTTTTTGCATACGATTTGAACCTGTTAGAACAATTTCGTTTTCGTTTTTATTGGCAAAAAAAGCGGTTAAAAAACGCATGGCAGTTCCGGTATGACCGATATTTATTTCCGGTTTAACCGAAGATAAAGCTTGTTGTAAGACAGTTGAATCCTTACTATTGGAAATGTTTTTAAGAGTAATATTAGGATAAAACTCTTTAAGAATTAACATTCGATTTGATTCACTTTTTGATCCTGAAATAGAAATTGTAGGATTTTTAATGGATTTATTGGTGTTATCTAAGTGTTTTTTCATTATAAATTAGGATGATAGTGCTATCAATAAAAAAGATAGCACTAAAATTATTTGGCAAAAATATTGTTATCTTTGTATAAAATTACATAAACTAATTAAAATTTATTAAAATGGCTGTAGAAATAACAGATGCTTCATTTGAAGAGCAAGTATTAAAATCCGATAAACCTGTATTAATTGACTTTTGGGCAGCGTGGTGTGGACCATGTAGAATGTTACATCCTATTATTGATGATTTAGAAAAAGATTTTGGAGACAAAGTAGTTTTTGGTAAAGTTGATATTGATCAAAATCAAGAATATGCCGCAAAATATGGCGTTCGTAATATACCAACTGTACTTATTTTTAAAGATGGTGAAGTTGTAGAAAAACAAGTTGGTGTTGCACCTAAAAGTGTTTATGCTGAAAAATTGAACAATCTTTTATAAAGTTAGATTTTTAAAAAAAGGATTTGATTTTGTTTCAAATCCTTTTTTTTTACGGACAACACTTCGGTTTGTATAAAAAGTAGTTTATATTTGAAGGATGAAAGTTTCGGAAATAAAAAATAAAAGTGAAAGTAAAAGTTTGGATTTATTTGCCAAACAAGTTGTAGAAGGTTTTATTACCGGAATGCATAAAAGTCCGTTTCACGGATTTTCGGTAGAATTTGCCGAACACCGATTATACAATAAAGGAGAAAGTACCAAACACATAGATTGGAAATTATATGCAAAAACTGAAAAGTTATTTGTTAAAAGATACGAAGAAGAAACAAATTTACGCTGTCATATTATAATAGACAATTCGGCTTCGATGCATTATCCGGTTTTAAAAGAGCAAAGTTTTACCAATTATAATAAAATCGGATTTTCAGCTCTTGCTACGGCGGCATTAATGGAAATTTTAAAAAAACAACGAGATGCTTTTGGCTTGAGCATTTATAGTGACACCTATGAGTATTACGCACCAGCAAAAGGTAGTGAAAGACACAGACGAATGTTGTTGGATCAACTGGATAAATTGTTGCAGAATACTTCAACCGGTAAAACGGATACGTATGCTGTATTACACGAAATAGCTGAAAAAATTCACAGAAGATCACTGATATTTTTATTTACCGATATGTTTCAGTCTGACAAAGAAGAAGACGAATTATTTGAGGCAATTAGACACTTAAAATACAACAAACACGAATTAATTTTGTTTCATACGTACGATAAAGAAACAGAAATAGCCTTTAATTTTGATAATAAACCAAAGAAATTTATAGATATGGAGACCGGGGAATCTATTAATTTATTTTCGGATCAAGTAAAAGATACTTACGAAAAATCGGTATCATCTTATTTTAATAATCTTAAAATGAAGTGTATGCAATATCAAATAGATTATGTTTCGGTTGATATAAAATCTGGTTTTGATGAGGTTTTGGTTTCCTATTTATTAAAGCGAAAAAAAATATTGTAATTTTTTTTAAAAAACGCTTTGTAAATTAAAAAAACAGTATATATTTGCAACCGCTAAGAGCAACGGTCTGGTAGTTCAGCTGGTTAGAATACCTGCCTGTCACGCAGGGGGTCGCGGGTTCGAGTCCCGTCCAGACCGCTTTTTTCTTTAAAAAGAAATAAAGAAAGTTGTGTTGTTTTTTAGAGTTTTACTTATAAAACTCTCAGGTTATTAAGGTTAACCAATGAAGAACTTCAGTTATACTGAGGTTTTTTTATTTTATGGCATTTATGAAATATTACAAAGGATTTACGTCACGACTTTTAAAGCGATTAGAACAGTATAATAATAAAGAAAGCAAATATACTTCAAAATTTACTCCTTAGGAATTGGTTTACTTTGAAGAATTTGAAAACAAAACAGAAGCAATAAAGAGAGAAAGAAGTATAGTACCTTAAATCCATAAAAGTATTTCTACTGCAAAGCCAAACTGCACGTTATTATTGGCAATGCTCGTTTTTCGATACTCATCATAACTAATGCTATGTTTGCGTGTCTCAAAATTGCACTACACCAATACTAACTCGCATTTTGACTTTTCGCTACGAAAACCTTTGCGGATTTAAGGTAGTAAAGAACAACTTCGCACATTGATGAAATCGGATAGCAATAAATTAAAAAGTTAGAATACCTGCATGTCACCCCCAAGGTTCTTGTGGACGGGTTAGAGTCCCGTTCAGACCGCTTTTTTCTTTAAAAAGAAATAAAGAAAGTTGTGTTGTTTTTTTAGAGTTTTACTCATAAAACCCTTAAGTTGTTAAGGTTAACTAATGAAGAACTTTAGTTATACTGTAGTTTTTTTATAGAAGACATAAAATCGTATAAATATTTTTAAAAAGAAAAAAGCTACTATAAAAGTAACTTTTTTCTAATGGATTTGTAATCCCTTTAAATTACTAATCACATCTTAGATAATTCCCTCAAAAAATCTAAATTGTAAATCAGTTTAACAACTATGGAGTTAGTTATTTCCTCAAATAAACTAACAATTCAAATATAGACAATTAAAAGGTCTTAAAAAATACCCAGTGATAGGTAGATTTGACCGTTACGTTTTTTATTAAAACACTAATAATCAGAAATATAACTTTTTTCAGAATTTTACTTCAAATTTTTAAAAAGCATATTTTGTAAAAAATCACCCAGTTTTTTTCAAATTATTATTGATTAAAATCAATATAATAAACCTCAATTTGGGGATTTCTCCCCTATGTTTGCCTGTAATAAATCATATCTTTGTTGTGTTAATAAGAAATGAGTTCATATAATCCCACTAAATTATGATAAATTCTAATTCAAATCCAGAATCTAATTTTTCAATTATAAAAAAGCGATTGGAAGAACGATTAAAAATTCTTGAAACACAAAAAAAATCTATCAAAAGAGATAATAAAAATCGAAATTGTTTTAAAAAAATAATGGTTTTGAGTTTTTTATTTTCAATAAGCATCATTTCATGGTTATCAGCAATATCGTAAAAACATTCAAGAAGAACGTCAAATTCTCCATAATAAAATCTCCTTTTTTAAAGAGCAAAAATTTAGAGATTCTGTAAATTTATAGCGATGAATATCGAAATAGAAAACAGAGCTTATAAAAAAATTGAGGATTCTATACAATTGGAAGTAGCTAAAAAATGGTTTGCTATTATTTCTGATAGTTCTTATCAAGATAAAAAGAAATTGTCTTTTGTTGCAAAACTTAATAAAAAAAAGAATAAAAAGTATGGTACTTTGGTTTCTCCTTTAAAGTTGGAAAAATCAAAATTTGAAAGTAAAAATGACTTCAGTGAACTTGATAATTCTATTATAAATCTTAAAGAAAATAATTTACAAAAAACATCTAAGAACGTCAAAATTGACAATACCATTCATGTTTTTGCTGTTTTTCCCGGTTGTGAATCAAAACAAGAGAAACAATTGTGTTTTGATGTTAAAATGGGTAAATATATTAGAAAACATATAAACAAAAAAGTGTTTAAAAAATCCGGTGTTGGCCAAGTAAATGTTCTTTTTACAATCTCCATAAACGGTTTGGTTAAAATTGTAAAAATAACCGGTGCCATTAACGAAATAATTAAAAAGGAGGTCATTCGTGTAATAGAATCTTTACCTCGTTTTAAACCTGCTTTAAACAGAGATAATATTTCAATTCCGATTCTTTATGATTTGTCTATTAATATTCCTTAAATCCGCAAAAGTATTTCTACTACAAAGCCAAACTACTTGCTATAATTGAAAATGCTTAAAATTTATTTAGCTTCCCGAAGCAAGTTCGGGACAGGCTAAAATTGGGCTACAATTATTTCTTTAAAAAATTCCTACGTTTCCCAATTAACTCACCAATTTTTTTTATTGTTTTTTTAAGGTGTTCGTGAACCACGTTAGGTTTCTATTGGTATTTTGGCTTTTCATAACGAAAAACTATGAATTTTTTGGTTTAATTATCTCAATAATTCTTTCAATGGGTCCCAAAAAACAGTTTCGAAATCTAAAATTTGATTGTCCGTTATTTTAATACCTTCGTTTTCCAATAAGTTTTGCATTAGGTTGGTTCCGGAAAAATGGTGTTTCCCGGTAAGTATTCCTTTTTTATTAACCACACGATGTGCAGGGATTTCTTCCATATTATGAGATGCTTTCATCGCCCAACCAACCATTCTTGCACTTCTTGGTGCTCCTAAATAATTTGCAATTGCTCCATAAGAGGTTACCCTGCCAAACGGAATTTGTTTTGCAACTTGATAAACTTTTTCAAAAAAATTAATTTCTTTTTTCATTTTTTTTAAACGTTTTAAAAATACAATTTAAAAATGAAAATGTGTATTTTTGTTTAAAATATTTAAAATGAATTCAGGTGAAATATTAACTTCAATAGAAAAAGGTGTTGGTACTATCCAATTTTCACATCCTGCAAGTAATTCTTTTCCGAGCACTCTATTAAACCGTTTAATTGATAATATTAAACGATTGGATGCAGATGAAACCGTAAAAATTTTGGTACTTAAAAGTGCCGGAGAACGTGCTTTTTGTGCAGGAGCTTCTTTTGATGAGTTAATGGCTATTAAAAATTTAGATGACGGAAAACAATTTTTTATGGGATTTGCCAATCTAATAAATACGATGCGTAAAAGCAAAAAACTCATTATTGGTCGCGTGCAAGGTAAGGCTGTTGGTGGTGGTGTTGGAATTATTTCGGCTTGTGATTATGTCTTTGCTACCGAAAATGCTTCGGTTAAATTATCGGAATTAAGTATCGGAATTGGTCCGTTTGTTATTGAGCCTGCAGTTGAACGCAAGATAGGTGTTTCCGCTTTAAGCGAATTAAGCCTCGATGCCACACATTGGCAAACTGCTTATTGGGCACAAAAGAAAGGATTATACCACAAAGTATTTAAAAATTTACGTGAGATGGATAATGCCATTTATGATTTTACAACAAAATTAGCAAGTTATAATCCGCAGGCTTTAACAGAAATGAAAAAAGTACTGTGGAAAAATACAGATAATTGGGATATATTATTAGCCGAAAGAGCTGAAATAAGTGGTAAATTGGTCTTGTCTGATTTCACAAAACGAGCACTTCAAAAATTTAAAAAATAATGAATCGATTTCTTTTTTTATTACAAGCAAATCCGGAATTAATTAACGAAAAACTAAAAAACGCTCCGGATGATAAATATATGATTGGTATTATCATTGGCAATATCATACCGTTTGCCGTTTTAATAGGTTTGGCGTATTTAATTTATTACAAAGCGAAAAATCGTAAGGATTTAGATTAACCTGTAGTAAAATGTTGCTCTAATTCTTTTAAAGTTTCCGGAGAGGTTTGCAAGTCTTTTACGATTTTGCCCTTTTCTAAAACAACAATTCTATCGCTTACTTCGGTTACGTGTAATAAATCGTGACTTGATATTAAAACGGTTTTATCTTTGTCTTTTACCAACTTTTTAAGCATTTTTTTTAACCTGATTTGTGTGGTTGGGTCTAAATTAGCAAATGGCTCATCTAAAATGATGACTTCCGGATTGCCAATCAAAGCACCAATAATACCGACTTTTTTTTGATTTCCTTTGGATAAATCTCGTAGATATTTCTTCTTATTTAAAATTTCGTCATTGAAAATATCTTTAAACTGCGTTAAAAATGCATCGATATCCGATTTGTTCTGACCACGTAGTTCACCTATAAAATAAAAATATTCTTCGGGAGTTAGATAACCAATTAAAAAACTTTCGTCAATAAAAGCAGCGGTTAGCGGTTTCCAATCTTCACTTGTATTTACTTGAATATTATTTATTTTTACCGAACCTGTTGTTGGTTTTATTAAATCTAAAATTAAATTAAAAAAAGTGGTTTTTCCTGCACCGTTATTACCAACAAGACCTAAACTTTGTCCTTTTTTAATTTGTAAATTAGCGATGTTTAATACTTGTTGATTGCCGTATTTTTTGCTTAAATTTTCTGCTTGAATCATAATGTACTTCGTTTTAAGCTCCTTCTTTAAAGGAAGCAATGGTTTTGTATTTATTTTTAATGTATAATTTTTCTAATTTGTTAAGAAAATAATTTTTAAGTAAAATTCCTATTACACTTACTCCGGCAAGTGTTAGAATTCCGGCTTTAAATCCCCAAATAGCATTAGGAATTGCAAAAAGCAAAATAGGAAGTAAGATTTTTGGAAAAGCAATTAAAAAATTAGTCATATTAAATCCTTGTGTGTTTCCGAAAGCTTTGGCTTTTTCGTTTAATTTTATTGGTTGTCGATTAAAAAGTCCGCCAAGTAAAACCAAATGCGAGTTAATTCCCAGATTAAATAAAGCTCCGGCAACTAATAATGCATAAATTTTCCATCCAAAATAGATATACGGTGTTGCAAGTAAAAACGATACAATTACAGCGGCAGACATTAAATACCATTTTGATTCCAGGTACGTTTTGTATTTAATATTCTGGCTCATAAGTAACGTGTAATATTCGCTATCCCAAGAAGGAACTAATTGTCCGAAAGTCATTGCAAAACCTCCGGTAACAAAAACCATTGCAAAGGCAATCATTCCGTCACCTTTCATATGTTTGCTCATATTTAAAAAATACAGTGCATAAAATAAAAATACTAATGAGGCAATAATGGTTTGTTTTGCTCTTTTGTTACGCCAAATGAGTTTGATGTCATTTTTTAGAAATGGAGCTACTTTTCCGAAACGGTTTAACCAAGACAAATCGGCGGTTTTTACTTCTTTGTTTTGGGAGTTGATTTGGTCTAAATTTAAGTGTTTTAATTGAAATAAATAAGCACTTCGATAAGCGATAAACGCTAATACGATAGGAATTAATGCGAATATAGGATTTTTGCTTAGTGCGAGAAAAACACTTCCCGCGAAAGCGGAAATTTTAAAAATATGAAAATATTCCAATCCGATAAAACTCAATAAAATAATTAAGGTTGTATAAAAAAAGGTATCGCTTTTATTGATTAAAAATGTTAAAAAATGCAAACTGATTGAAATGGCATATAAATCAATAAACCAAGGTATTATTTGCGATGCAGAATACCCTTTTAGCATTAAAATGATAGAAAAAGGCAGTAGAATAAACAACGGAATAAAGTTAAAAACGGTTAACAGCGATTTTGCTAATCCGTATTTTACCACCGTTTTTTTATTTATTGGAAGAATAAGTAAGGGTTTTATTTGTAGAACAGGCATTTTTTGAATGCTGTAACGCATTAACAACTCGGCTACAAAATAAAATAGAATGTATTTGTTTACAAGAATGAAAGGATCTTTATCCGGAAATATTTCTTTTACACCAAAATATAGACCTATACCAATACTAATTGCGTACATAAATAAAGTAAGAATACCAATAGCCATAAAAATTTTAATAAATATATTTTTGGCAAAGGAAGATGAACGAAAAAATTGCTTCCATTCTAATGAAATAAATTTTTTAAACATAGTTTGGTTTGTTTATACGACTTTTTTATACTGCGAAAGTTACACTTTTTTTATTTTTTTTTGAAATTTTGGTTGTTCTTTTATTAGGATTTCGTTTATTTTTTTAGGCATTTCAAAAATGGAAATATATAAAAACAATAAGTAAAAAACGGTAAAAATACTCAACCACATTGCTACATTATGTGTTTGATAATTTTTAATTTCTAAGGCAATTTGTAAGGGTATGCTAATTCCTCCTGCAATGCCTCCTAAATTTGCAACATATTCTTCGAGTAGGTATTTTTTTCCGGTTTGTTTTACTTTGTTGTTTAATTTTTTCCGGTTTTTAAAGAGATAAAATAGAGGAATAATAGAAATTATAAGATAAAACACCAGCCAAATCGTTCTATTTATTTTTAAGTGATACAAAGCAAGGTAAAAAAAGAAAAATAAAGAAACTGAAATAGCGATTTTAGGAACAGTGAAAAATAGTTTAAACTCGTTTAAAATTAATTTCCAATAACGTTTACTTAGTTGTTTTTGTTTTGCTTCTACCATCTCCATAAAGCCAAAAACACCAAATTTTTTAAAAGCAATATCGCGAGCTTCGGTAAAAGTAAGATTTGGATTTTTACTTATAATTTGCTCTATATCATTGGCGAGATGATCAACCAATTCGGTTTGTAAATCGTACCATTCTACAAAGTGTTTTTTGGTAAATTGATATAAATCTTCTATTTGCTCTTGTGTTAGAGTCATATTAACAGGTGTTTGTATTGCTTTTTAAATTGCTTTCTCTTTACTAAATAATCATAAAAGATTAGAAGTGTTAAGATAATTCCGGTTATTTTATATATAACAATTCCGTTGGTTTGATAATCCGGATTAAATACGCTTTTTATATTAGGATAATTTCCGAATATAAAATAAAGGATTAAAAGAAGATATGAATACGAATGAATGATTTTTACTTTTCCTATTTTTTTATATTCGTAAAAAAAGTAAACGGAAATCACAATTAATATAAAAAGATGAAGAAAAAAGAGACTAATTGTTGTTATTTTAGGGTTGTACTGAATAGCTTTATAAGCAATATAATATAAAGCGATAACCGCAAATATGATTTTAGGATTTAGCAACAATTTTAAAACGGACATTCCGATATTTTTAGCATCATTAAAAAATTTTTTCCGGTTTAATTTATCGTATTGTGTTTCTAAATCTGCTTTTTTACTAAGCATATAGCGTAAAAATTTTCCTCGCATTAAATCTTTTTTAAAAAACTCGTCGTAATCGGTTGTTTGGGCTTCGATATCTGTTGCAAGGTGATCTACCAATTCAAAACGGATGTCTTGGTATTCCATATCCATTCTCTTTAAAAAATCATCGATGCGTTTTATGTATTTTTTGGGTAGCAATTTTGTTAGTTTTTAAAATATTATCAATTGTAAAATGTTTTGTATAAAAATAGTAAAGCACAATTCCTATATAAATTGATGTAAGAGAAAGTGGAATTGTAATATTTTGAGCAATATTTAAGAAATAAAACAATGGGATTATTAAAAATAAAATAATTACAGTAAAGAAATTTGTTTTTACAATAAATCGATAAACTGTTTTTATTTCTGAAAATAAAATTTTTGATATTATAATAAGTGAAATAATAGTTGATGCCCATGCAATTATAAATAAAGAAGTTTTGATTAAATTATTTCTTAAATTCAAGTAATAAATGCAACTTTTTCGAGGCTTAGAGATTAGATTTATTTTTTCAAAAGAAAGGGAATAAAATCCCTTCCTTTCGAATGGATAAAAGTTCTTATCTTGCCTCGTCCAAAAGTTGTGATATGAGTCATTTAACCGAACACCAAAGATATACAATTTCTACGATGTTAGAAAATGGATATAAACAAATTGAAATAGCCATTA
>JALSLI010000148.1 GCA_026988395.1 Flavobacteriaceae bacterium
TATATAAAGGAAATAGAAACTAAAATAAATGCAAGACCTAGAAAGAGATTTAATTATGAAAACCCTATATTTGTAATGAATAAATTATTGTTTAACCAAAAGTTGCATTTGTGACTTGAATCTTGCCTGTGTTTTATCTAAAAAAGTAAAAATTGTAGTGAATTTTTTCCGGATAGGCTCAAATCCCCAAAACATACAGTTTCATCACACATCATATATCGGTGGTCACATTTATTTTACAGAAATTACAAGTCGTTGTTTATTTGCATCGTAAAAAAAAGCCCTTATGAAAACAACTCTTAATCCAAAACAGGAAAAATTATTAAATAACGACGAGAAACAAATATTAAATTTATTTTTTAATATTAAACCTACAAATAAAAAAACTCCTGATTTTATTGAAAACTATAGAAAAAATATTTCTCTATATCAAAGATTAGTAAAAATTTACAATCATCTTGGTGAAAGTTATACAAGAAAATATCTAACCGGTTATATAGAATATAGTGGTAGTAATAATTCATTTCATGATTATTTAATTACTTCAAACTAAAAACCTCTCTATTTTCCCCCTCATATTTTCCCCTCAAAATATATTTGTTGGCAATTTGTTTGAAGATTTGATTTAATTAATCATTAATGTAAAATTACCACTCAAAAATCTTTGATTGTTCTGCTGTCAAAGGTTTTTTCATTAACTTTGTTTTTTTTAAATCAATGAACCAATGAAAACTGTTAACGATTGTAATTTTAATAATAAAAAAGCATTAATACGAGTGGATTTTAATGTGCCGTTAAACAACGAATTAAAAGTTACCGATGCCACACGTATAAAAGCAGCAAAACCAACCATAGAAAAAATTCTAAACGACGGTGGAAGTGTCATCTTAATGTCCCATTTAGGAAGACCAAAAGGAAAAGATGAAAAATATTCTTTAAAACATATTGTACCAACTGTTGAAAAAGTTTTAGGAAAGAAAATAAAATTTATAGATGATTGCATCGGCGAAAAAGTAGAAAAAGCAGCTAAAAATTTAAAATCGGGAGAAATTTTATTGTTAGAAAATCTTCGGTTTTATCCTGAAGAAAAAGCCGGAGACAAAGCTTTCGCTGAAAAATTAGCCGAATTAGGCAATGTTTATGTTAATGACGCATTTGGAACTGCACATAGAGCTCATGCTTCAACAGCAGTTATTGCTCAGTTTTTCGATAAAGAACATAAATGCTTCGGTTTATTAATGGCAAAAGAAATTGAAGCAATCAATTATGTTTTAAACAACGCAAAAAAACCGGTAACAGCCGTAATTGGTGGAGCAAAAGTGTCTTCTAAAATCGATGTAATAAACAATATTATCGATAAAGTAGATAGTATTATTATCGGTGGCGGAATGGCGTTTACTTTTATAAAAGCAAAAGGTGGAAAAATAGGAAATTCATTAGTTGAAGAAGATAAATTAGATTTGGCTCTTGCTATTTTAGAAAAAGCAAAACAGAAAAAAACACGTATCCATTTACCTATCGATGTCGTTGCCGCAGATAAATTTAGCAACGATGCCAATACTATGATCGTAGATGCTGACGATATTCCTGATGGCTGGATGGGTTTAGATGTTGGACCAAGAACCAATGTAGGTAACGCTTTTGTAATTATTGGCTCCAATACCATTTTATGGAACGGACCAATGGGTGTTTTTGAAATGGAAAAATTTGAAACAGGTACACGCGAACTTGGCAACGCCATTGCAGATGCCACTGCCGAAGGTGCTTTTAGCCTTGTTGGTGGAGGAGATTCTGTAGCGGCAGTTAAAAAATTTAAACTTACCAATAAAGTGAGTTATATCTCTACAGGAGGAGGTGCTATGCTCGAAATGCTGGAAGGAAAAAAACTTCCCGGAATAGAAGCAATTTTAATGTAAATTTTTTTAAATATATTTTGTACTGATGTTAAAATGGTGTATTTTTACACCAAATACTCTTAATTATGCCTAGACAAAGTATCACATTTACACAAAAAAACGACGAATGGCTAAAACAATTGGTGGATTCAAAAGAATTTACCAGTAAAAGTGAAATTATTAATAATTTAATAAGACAAGCCAGAAATCAAGATTTAAAAATTAATTGGATTCGTGCTAAATTAATTAAAGCAGAAAATAGTGATTTTACAGATAGAAGCAAAGAAGAAATTCTTGCTCACTCAAAACAAATGCTTAAAAATGAATTTTAAATGACCTACAAATTAACTAAAGAAGCTGAATATGATTTAATTAACATTCATCACTTTGGTGTATTTAGGTTTGGAGAAAAACAAGCAGATGCTTATTTTAACGCTTTCTTTAAACAATTTGAGCTTATTTGTAAAAATCCGTATATGTATCCTGAGGTAAATCATATAAAAAAGGGTTATCGTAGATGCGTCTGCGGTGTAGATAGTATTTATTTTAAAATCAATGGTTCCATTATTGAAATAATTGCTATTATCGGTCGTCAAGATTTAAAAAACAAAATCTAATAAATTCCCCATCAAATTATGTCCAAACAAAAAACTTTGTATTTCTGCCAAAATTGTGGTGCACAACACGCCAAGATGTTAGGTAAATGTACTACTTGCAACGAATGGGGAACTGTTGTGGAAGAAATCATAGAAAAACAAGAAACCAAACTAAACTGGAAAACGTCTAACACCAAAAAAAAGCTTCCTAAAGCTATTAAAATTGAAGATATTTCATCCGAAAAAGAAGATAGAATACCAACAAACAACAAAGAATTAGATACTGTTTTAGGTGGCGGAATCGTTAAAGGATCGGTGATATTACTCGGTGGTGAACCCGGAATCGGTAAATCTACTTTAATCTTACAAATCGCCCTACAAATACCACAAAAAGTCCTTTATGTTTCGGGTGAAGAAAGTAAAAATCAGATTAAAATGCGTGCAGAACGTTTACAAAAAGGGAAAATTCCGGTAAACGAATGCCTTATTTTAACCGAAACCAAAACCCAGAATATTTTTAAATCTATAGAAGAAACACAACCGGAAATTGTAGTAATCGATTCAATCCAAACACTACATACCGACTATATTGAAGCTTCTCCCGGAAGCATCTCACAAATAAGAGAAACTACCGCAGAACTAATAAAATTTGCCAAAGAAACCGGAACACCGGTTCTACTTATTGGTCATATTAATAAAGAAGGAAGCATTGCCGGACCAAAAATATTAGAACATATGGTTGATGTTGTTTTGCAGTTTGAAGGCGATCGCAATCACACATATCGCATCTTACGTGCCAATAAAAACCGTTTTGGCTCTACGGCAGAACTCGGCATTTATGAAATGCTCGGCAACGGTTTACGCGAAATTGAAAATCCAAGTGAAATCTTAATTTCTGAAAAAGAATCGGATTTAACCGGTACGGCTATCGCTGCAACATTAGAAGGCATCAGACCATTAATGATTGAAGTACAAGCTCTAGTTAGCACCGCTGTTTACGGAACTCCGCAACGCTCGGCAACAGGTTACAATATTAAACGATTAAATATGATTTTGGCCGTTTTAGAAAAAAAAGCCGGTTTTAGATTAGGTGCAAAAGATGTATTTTTAAACATCGCCGGAGGTATAAAAATTGATGATCCTGCAATTGATTTGGCTGTTGTTTGTGCCATACTATCTTCAAACGAAGATGTTGCCATACCTCAAAATTATTGCTTCTCTGCCGAAGTTGGTTTGGCTGGCGAAATACGTGCTGTAAATAAAGTAGATCAACGTATTTTAGAAGCAGAAAAGTTAGGGTTTGAACAGATTTTTGTGTCTAAATATTGCAAAATACCAAATAAAAATTACCAAATAAAAATCGTTAAAGTTGCCAAAATTGAAGAAATCTACCAATTGCTTTTTTGAAAATTTTCCAACTCTTGCTTGGTGTTAATATTTTGAATCAATTCATCATCTATTTCCACGATTTCTACATCATTATTAATCAATACTTTTCGCGGACAAGAATAACCTAAAGTCAAAAATTGTAATAATGCAGGATATGCCTTTGGTTCCCAAATTGTAATTAACGGTTCCGGAAATTGTTTGCTTTTCCCTTTAAATGCCGTTGCTATTTTACTTGGATTGCGGTATTGTAACAATCGGTTTATTTCTTTATTTGTAATATTTGGTAAATCGGTTGCTACAACCAACCATGCAACATTAGGATTGCTTTGAAAAGCTGAACAAATTCCTCCAAAAGGACCTAAATCTAAAAATTTATCGGTTATTACAGATAAATCTTGTATCTGATTTTTATCTCTTACCGAATAATACGTGTTTTCTTCGCCTAATTTTTCTTTTAATAATTCGTACAAAAACGTTGCTTGCGGTTTTCCGTGATAATTTATTTTGCTTTTATCCATTCCCATTCTGGTGCTTTTTCCGCCAATTAAAACCAAGCCGTTTACACGAGGTATTTGCTGTTTAATCAAATTTTCAATATGATTTGCAATTGCTTTTTTATCCGTAATATCATAGGTTTTTATACGTTGTAGTTCGGGATAATTTTCTGTTAAAAAAGGAAATAATTTTACGTTTGGGTCGGTTTTAATAATAAACTGTACATTGTTTAATTGCTCCAATCGTTTTAAAACGGATGCTTCTTTATCAGAATCTAAAACCAATATTTGCTGCTCACCTTTGTAGTGATTTCCGTTAATAAAAACCAAATCGTACGGATTAAACGTGATTTTTAATTGATGTGGATTGTCTGTTTTTATCAAAACTTCTTCGGCAAAACCATTTTTATTAAAGGTAAAAGTATCTAATTTAGGAATTTTTTTATCTGCATTATGCGAAGCATCTAAATAAGCAATTTTATAATTTTTATCTAAATTTTGGATTGCCTCTTGTACAATCTGAGCAATCACATTGCATTTTGTGCCTAAAACAGCTATTTCATTTGGAGCAAAATTTCCGGTGATTCGTTTTATTAAACTTGTATGTTTTTGATGTTTATTCACGTTAAGTAACATTTTTAATTTTATCGTAAGATGCTTTTATTCCTTGTGTTAAAGACGAACTAAAACCTGCCTGTTCCATTTTATTTAAACCGGTAATCGTAATTCCTAACGGTGTGGTTACTTTATCGATTTCACTTTCAGGATGACTATTGTTTTTTAAAAGCAAACTAACTGCTCCTTTTATGGTTTGAGCAGCAATTTTTTGAGCATCTTCGCTTTCAAAGCCAATTTCAATTCCGGCTTGCATGGAAGCACGCACAAAACGCATTGCAAAGGCGATTCCGCTGGCACCTAAAACTGTTGCTGCACCCATTAGTTCATCATCAATAAAAAGCGTTTCGCCTAAAACTGAAAATAGTTGTTTTACTTTTTCTTTTTCGGTAACGGAAGCGTTTTCGGTTGCAATACAAGTCATCGATTCTTTAATCGCGATTGCTGTATTTGGCATTGCTCTAAAAAGAACGACATTCTCAGGTAACGCTTTTTTTAATTCTTTTAAGGTGATTCCGGTAATCGTGGAAATAACCAATTTTTCGGATAAATCATTTTTTATATCTGTTAAAACTTCTTGTAATTTATGTGGTTGTACACATAAAAAAACAATTTCTTTATCTTTAATCGCTTGTTTGTTATCACTGGTAATATGCACGCCTTTTTCCTTAAAATTGGATAGTGTTTTTAAATGTCTTTTGGTTAAAGAAAGATTAGTAGGTTTTACCACATTTGCTTCTAATAATCCATTTGCAATAGATTTTCCTAAATTTCCGGTTCCGATAATCGCTATTTTCATAAAATTGTTTTTTAAAACTCAAAAGTACAAAAAAGCATCTTCTATATGTTCAATTTCCATTTCATTATTTTGATTAATAATGGCAATAATATCAAATCGTACTTCAACATCTAAATCTTTATCAATTACGTAATAATCCATTGCCTTTACCAATAGTTGTATTTTCTTTTTATCGATAAAATCTTGCGGATTGCCAAAATATGCAGTACTTCTGGTTTTTACTTCTACACAAATTAAGGTGTCTTTTTTTTGTGCAATAATGTCTATTTCGGCTTTTTGAAAGCGATAATTTTTCTCAACAATCTCATAATCTTTTGATAAAAGATAATTTATCGCTGTTTGTTCTCCTTTTTTACCTAAATCGTAGTGTTTTGCCATAAATATTAATTAAAATTACAAAAACTACAGACAGTTACGGTGGTACAAATTGCTAAAATAAAAATACTGATGTTTAACCAAAAATCCTTAGCATTATTTTTAAACACAAACCGAATACTAAGAATCAAAAAAACAACTTGTAAAACTAAAAAAGGCAACGTTAATAATTCTCTTAAAACTTCAATAAAAACCAAGTCCAAATGTCCTAAATCAATTAGTCTTAAAACAACAAAAAAAGCTACAATGGTAAAATTAATTTTTGTTAAGGTTTTATGATTATTTAACATTTTATTTTTTTAGTTTTCTATATATTCCAAATTTACGGAATTATTTTTAATTTCTAAAACCACTTCTTTTCCAAATAATATTGGTTGATTATTTACTATATGTCCAGCCGGAAAATCAAAACAAACCGGAAAATTATAATCACTTACAATGTTTAAAATTAGCTCTTCTATCGTTTCGCCAAAAGCTGGATCGTTTATAGGAATTTTAGTAAAACTGCCAACAATTAATCCAATACAATTATTAAAGTAACCATTTAATTTTAAACTGTGTAATATTCTGTCTATATGATATTTATATTCTCCTATTTCTTCAATAAATAATATGTATTTTCCTTTATTTAAACCAAATTTTGTTCCTGCCAGACTTTGCAGAATAGATAAATTTCCTCCTATAATTTTTCCTTTTGCCACACCTTTTTTATTAAAACGATTAAGCGGGATTTTATAAGACAAACGATTCCCGATAAGGCAATTTTTAAAATTAGAAACTGCTGATTTTGCTGTTTGTATTGTTTCTTCGCTCGTTGGCATAAAACCGTGAATTGAAGGGATTTGTAACTGAAAAACCGCATGATGAAAAGTGCAAATATCACTATAACCAATAATCCATTTAGGTTGTTTTTTAAAATGCGTAAAATCTAATTTATCAATAATTCTAATGCTTCCGTAACCTCCTCTTGCACACCAAATTGCTTTTATTTTAGGATTGTCTAGTGCATTTTGAAAATCTTCTATTCTTTCAGTATCTGTTCCAGCAAAATGTTTGTGTTTAGCAAACAAATGTTTTCCTAAAACAACTTGAAATCCCCAAGATTCTAAAAGAGAAACAGCTTTAGCAATACTTTTTTTATTTTTAATAAATCCTGCCGGAGCAACAATTGCAATTGTATCTTTTTCTTTTAATTTCATCGTGTTAAAATTACGGATTTAAAATAATTTAAAGCAAAAAAACGTTAAATTATACAAAATCAACTATTTTATGTAAATTTATACTAAATTAAAATATTTTATTAGGATGCCTAACTGTAACTCTTCCGATTTAAGCGTATATTCTGCCACTACTCAAAGTCCATGGAATGCAAAACGCGTTCAACATTTACACAAACGTTTAGGATTTAATTTATCTAAAACAGAACTGGATTTAGTTTTATTGCAAACACCTTCCGATTATATCGAAAATTTGTTTACTCAAGTTGTTAATTTAGGTAGTATTAATCCTCCTGCTTGGTAAATATGGATTATTCGCAATACGTAGATCCGGAAACGGAAATACCGTTGCAACACAAAGAATTATACATTCATTTTTTAGATGATATGCTAAATAATAGCTTGCGAGGTTGATTTACAATGTTCTGGCACAACCATTTTGTAACGAGGTTAGAAGACTATTGGTGTCCGTCTTGGATGTTTAATTACTATAAAACGCTACACGATTATAATTTTGGTAATTTTAAAGAATTTGTACGAGCTATCGGTCTTACTCCGGCAATGTTGGTTTTTTTAAACGGTTATCAAAACACCGCAACCGAACCTAACGAAAACTTTGCTCGTGAACTTTTAGAACTTTTTACTCTTGGTGTAAATAATGGCTATAATCAAAGTGATATTGTAAATATCGCCAGAGCCTTGACCGGTTATACCAATGCCGAATATTGTGGTGCTATCAGTTTTAATTTAGCCGATTTTGATAACGGACAAAAAACTTTTTTCGGTCAAACCGGAAATTGGGATTATAACGATGTTATTAATGTTCTTTTTCAAGAAAGAGGCAACTTAATAGCAACCTATATTTGCACAAAACTCTATCATTATTTTGTTTCACCTAATATTAACGAAGATATTGTTTCGCAACTTGCTACTACTTTTATAAATAATAATTTTGAATTGTTGCCTGTATATAAACAACTTTTTAAAAGCAACCATTTTTTTGATGATGCCGCAATTAGTGATATTGTAAAAAGTCCGTATGATATTTTTATGTCTTTTGTGAAAGAAACCTCTTTTAGTTTAAGTGATGATTTTAAAGAAGGAATTATTTGGTATAATGGCGAAATAGGACAAGCAATGTTTGATCCTATTGATGTTGCAGGTTGGCAAGGAAATCACGATTGGATAAATTCCAGTACCATTATAGGAAGGTGGCAGTATTTTGAATGGTATTTATGGGATATTTGGGATAACGAACAAGAATCTCTCAGAACTTTTGCCATTTCAATCGCCGGAAATACAGAAACAGATCCAAGTATCATTGCACAAAAAATAGTTGATTATTTTATTCAGAAAGGATTGCAAACTGCTGCTGATTATACAATTGCTACCGATGTTCTTAAAGATCAAGTGCCACAAAACTATTACGATAATAATTTATGGAATTTACATTGGGAATCAGCTCCTTACCAAGTATTGATGTTGCTTTTTCATATTACCAAATTACCTGAATTTCAATTAAAATAGAATTGCCATTATCAAAAAATCTAAAAAAATGAAATCAAAACATAAAAACATAAAAAATACGGATACACACGATCAAGAACATGCAAAATGGAATAGAAGATCGTTTTTACAAGCTTTAGGTCTAGCGAGTTCAGGTTCTATTTTATTAGCAAAAACGCCGGTTTCTGCTATGAATCCTACCGCACTTACGCAAGCTCTCGCAGAATCAAATTCCGATCGTGTTTTAGTAATTATACGATTAAAAGGGGGAAATGACGGCTTAAATACTGTAATTCCTGCATATGATTACAGCACTTATTCTAATATTAGACCAAATATTAAAATTAATGAAATCAGCTCTTTTGCTTTATCAGACGAATTTAGAATGCCTGACTATATGTTGGATTTAGAAAGTTTATGGAATAACGATAAAATGAAAGTTGTTCACGGCGTTGGATATCCTAATCAAAATCTGTCTCATTTTACCTCAGCAGATATTTGGTCTAGTGCCGGAAACACAGTAGAACAAACACAAACAGGTGTTTTTGGAAGGTATTTTGAAAATTTATATCCCGATTATTTATTAAATGCTCCAGCTATTCCTCCTGCAATTCAAATAGGTAGTTTAAGTAATTTATTATTTACCGGTAACGAGGCTGGTTATGCTTTTTCAGTTGCAAATCCGGATCAATTGCAAACTATTGCACAAAATGGTGTTGCTTATGATGTGCAAAATTTACCAGGTTGTACCTATGGTGATCAATTAGGATGGATTCGTTCTATCGTAAACACCACATATACTTATGCAGGCGTTATTCACGAAGCTTATAACAATGCAACAAATGATGCTACATATAACAACTCGGATATATCTAAACAATTAGCAATCGTTGCCAGATTAATTAAAGGTAATTTAGGAACTAAAATCTATATGGTAACATTAGATGGTTTTGATACTCATGCTGATGAAATTGCAAATCATTCACAATTAATGTTAGATTTAAGTAATTCTGTAAATAAATTTTTTGCTGATTTAGATAGTGCCGGATACGGACAAAATGTGTTGGCAATGACAATTTCGGAATTTGGACGAAGACCCGAAGAAAATGCTTCGCTTGGTACCGATCACGGTGCAGCAAGTACAATGATGTTGTTTGGTGAAGGTCTTAACGGAAGCGGTTTTGTTAGTACACATCCAGATTTATCTAATTTAGATCCAAATGGTAATCTACAACATACTACCGATTTTAGAAGTGTCTATGCTGCTATATTGGAAGATTGGTTATGTATTGATTCACAGGTAGTAAACGATACATTATTCCACAATTACACAAGAGCAGAAATCGGCGTGGCTTGTAATACGGCAAATTACGAGGATTTTTCCTTTAATCAATTTATACATACACCTATTTATAAAAATAACTCTGTTTATGTGCAGTTTGAATTAAAAAATGCTTCTTCTGTTTCTATTGAAATCTTTAATGTACTCGGAAAAACTTTGGGAAAAGTATATAATAAACGAAACCTTGCCGGAAATTACGAAGTAGATTTAAATCCAAACAGAAACAAATATACCATTGGTCAATATTTTTACCAAATTAATGTAGGAGGAAAAAAATACAGTAAATCCTTTGTTTCTGTACATTAAACCGCAGAAATCACCACAATTTCTATTTTTATTTATTGACTTATTAATTTAGCTTCCATATAATTTGATTTTGTGTAATTGGTTTATGTTTTATCATTTTGATAATTGTATTGTGCCATATTGTTCCTTTTGATTGTGACCGATTAATTCTATAAGAAT
>JALSLI010000149.1 GCA_026988395.1 Flavobacteriaceae bacterium
ATCACCTTGTCGGCTCTTAAAAATCAGTTGATCAAAACCCAAAGCCTTTACGATATTGCAAAAAAAATGCTAAGTATAACCATTGGATTTCCTATAGATAAAAAAATCGGTTTAACCGATACGCTTAATGAATTGGCAAAGCAAAACACGTCATTAGAAATTTTAAACACACCATTTAATAAAGAAAAACACATTGATTATAAAATGGAGTTAAACAACATTAAAGCCAAAGAGTTATTTATTAAATTGGAAAAGAGTAAATACTTACCTTCGGTTTTTACTTTTTTAAATTACGGATTAACAGCTAATAACGAACAATTCCGGTTTTTTAACAAAGAGCAAAAATGGTTTGATTCTTCTATTTTTGGCGTGAGTATTTCGATTCCGGTATTTACAAGTTTTAAAACAAAATCTAGAATTCAGCAAGCTAAAATCGAGCTTGAAAAAGAGAAAAATAATTTGACTAAAATTGAGCAACAATTGCAATTACAAGTAGAAAAAGCTAAAACCGATTATAATTTTGCTATATCCAATTATCAAAATGCAAAACAACGAATGGCTTTGGCAGAACGTATTGAAAATAAAGAAAAAATTAAATTTTTTGAAGGTGTTGGTTCCAGTTTTAATCTCACACAGGCACAACAACAGCTTTACACCACACAACAAAATTATTTGCAGGCAATTGTAAATATCATTCAGTCCAAAGCCAAATTAGAAACCGCTTTAAATCTATAAAAATGAATAAAACAGCATTAATAACAGGAGCTTCAAGCGGAATTGGTAAAGAAACAGCATATGTTTTTGCCCAAAATAAATTTGATTTAATTTTGGTTGCTCGACGCGAGGAAAATCTCAATATTATTAAAAAAAATATCGAAGAAAAACACCAAACAAAAGTGCAAATTATTGCAATGGATTTAGCCGTATTAGATGCAGCAGAAACCTTATTTGAAAAATTAAAATCACAACAAATAACTGTTTTAGTTAATAATGCCGGTTTTGGTTTATATGGTGATTTTTTAAATGAAGATCTTAAAAAAGAAGAACAAATGTTGGTGTTAAATATTGTTACATTAACAAAATTAACACGTTTGTTTGCCGAAAAAATGGTAAAAAACGGTGGTGGAAATATTGTAAATATTGCTTCTACCGCAGCATTTCAGCCTGTGCCTACTTTGGCAACTTACGCAGCTACAAAAGCCTATGTTTTAAATTTTAGCGAAGCAATTGCATTTGAGTTAAAATCTAAAAAAGTATATGTAACGGCAATTTGTCCCGGAGCAACAGCATCCGAATTTGGCAAAGTTGCCGGTTTTAAAGAGAATGATTCTTTTTTTAAAGGAATTCCTTCCGCTAAGGAGCTGGCAAACTTTATTTTTAATGCCATGCAAAGCAAAAAAACAACTGTGATTCACGGATTAAAAAGTAAAATTTTGGCTTTCTCCAATAGATTTGCACCGAGAAAGCTCACCACATTTATGGCTTACAAAATAATGAACTAATTAAAATCTAAAATAAATATAGAAAATGAAAAATATAAGCATTCTATTAATCGCAATTTCTCTTTTTTCGTGTACTTCTAAAAAGAAGGAAACAACGCTTCCCAATTCATTGGAAAGTTTACGATTAGAAAAGAAAAAGGTAGAAAAAATAAAAGATAGTTTGGATTTGGTTTTAACCCAAATCGAAACCAAAATAGAGCAATTAGATACGGTTAAAAAATTACAACCGGTTACGGTAATTAACATAAAGCCCACGGTATTTAAACATTTTATCCATATTCAAGGAAATACCGAAACAGATAAAAATATTGTTGTTAGACCTTTGGCAAACGGGCAAATAACCGGTGTTTTTGTAAAAGAAGGACAAAACGTGTATAAAGGACAAACCCTAATGCAAATAGATGATGCTGTTTTAAGAAATTCAATTAGCGAAGTGGAAAATCAATTAAGTTTGGCAACAACTACTTTTGAAAGACAAAAGCGATTGTGGGAACAAAAAATTGGTTCCGAAATGCAATTTCTACAGGCTAAAACCCAAAAAGAAGCTTTAGAGCGAAAAATAAAAACTTTAAAATCGCAATTAAAAAATTATAAAATAAAAGCACCTTTTAGCGGTGTTGTAGATGATGTAATGGCTAAATTAGGCGATTTAGCTTCGCCGCAAATACCAGCCGTTCGTTTACTAAATTTGCGTAAAATGTATATCGAAAGTGATGTTTCCGAAAACTATTTAAAAGATATTAAAAGAGGAAATGAAACGATTGTGTCTTTACCTACAATTGCCGAGGAAATTAAAACTAAAATCAGTAAAGTTGGTAATTATATCAATCCGGATAACCGTAGTTTTAAGGTTCGTGTAGATATCAATAATACAAAACAACATATAAAACCTAATATGTTGGCAGATGTAAATATTAAAGATTACGAAATGAAAAATGCTATTGTAATTCCGTCTAATTTGGTGCAAATCGATGAGAATGGCAAACCCTTCGTTTTTGTTATTTTAAAGGATAATGATGCTTATAAAGTGGTAAAGAAATTGGTGCAAACAGGAAAAGAATATAAAGGCAAAACCTTAATTTTAAAAGGTTTAAATCCAAATGATCAAATAATAAACGAAGGTTCCAGAAGTGTAAGCGAAGGACAAAAAGTAAAAGTAGATTAATTTTACAAAAAATTGATGATGAAACATAAAACAAATGCCATATCCAATTGGGCAATTAATAATAAAGCAACGGTTTTAGTAATTACGGCAATTATCTTTTTTGCAGGAATTAAATCTTATAATTCGATGCCAAATGAAGCATTTCCGGAAGTAGTTATGCCCGAGATTTTTGTAACCACAATCTATCCCGGAAACTCAGCTTTGGATATGGAAAAACTAGTAACCAGGCCACTTGAAAAAGAAATTAATAAAATATCAGGTGTAGATAAAATTATCTCTACATCAAAAGACGGATTTTCATCTATTGATGTAAAATTCACAACCGATTTTACACCTGATGAAGCTTTACAAAAGGTCAAAGACAAGGTTGATGTGGTAAAATCGGATAAAGATTTCCCTAAGGATTTACCTGCCGATCCCGATGTTAAAGATTTAAACCTTTCGGAAAAAATGCCGATTATGAATGTAAACCTTTCCGGAAATTTCTCCTTAGATCAATTAAAAGAATACGCTGAGTATCTTGAAGATGAAATAGAAAAACTTCCGGAAATAAGTGGTGTAGATATTAAAGGAATTCAAGATAAAGAAGTTGAAATAGCCGTTGATTTAAACAAATTGGAAGGGTTGCAACTTAATTTTAACGATATAGCACAAGCCGTTAGAAATGAAAATATGACGCTTTCCGGAGGAAATATTAAAGAAAATGATATGCTCTTAAATTTAAGAGTAGTGGGCGAGTTTAAATCACCAAAAGAAATAGAAAATATTATTGTAAAAAACCAACATCAAAATGTGGTTTACTTACGTGATATTGCAAAAGTTTCCTTTAAAGAAAAAGAAAAGGAAAGTTATGCAAGAGCATTTTTAAAACCAGTGGTAATGCTTAATGTAAAAAAACGAGCCGGAGAAAATCTAATTAATGCATCACATAAAATAGATAAAATTATCGCTAAGGCGAAAAAAACAGTGTTCCCGGATAAATTACAAATTTCCAAAACCAATGATATGACCGATAAAACCATCGCTCAAGTAAATGATTTGGAAAATAATATCATTTTTGGTGTCATTTTAGTTGTTTTAATTTTAATGTTTTTCTTAGGATTACGTAATGCTCTTTTTGTAGGAATTGCCATTCCGCTTTCTATGTTGTTGTCTTTTATTTTACTCAGTGCAATGGGTGTAACATTAAATATGATGGTGCTTTTTGCTTTGGTTCTGGCACTTGGTATGTTAGTGGATAACGGTATCGTTGTAGTAGAAAATATTTATCGTTATATCGATGAAGGTTACAGTAATTATGATGCTGCAAAATACGGAGTAGGAGAGGTTGCTTGGCCTATTATTGCTTCCACAGCAACAACTTTGGCAGCTTTTATTCCGCTTGGTTTTTGGCCTGGAATTATGGGGCAGTTTATGAAATATTTTCCAATAACATTAATCATTGTTCTATCATCTTCTTTGTTTGTTGCCTTGGTGATAAATCCGGTTTTTACGGCAATGTATATGAAATTAGAAGAAAAAGAAATGCCGCTTAAAAAAGTTATAATTCGCAGTATAATTGCCTTGGTTGCAGGTCTTATATTCTTATTTTTAGGATTGTCTTCACATACAAAAGGCATTATTGCTCTTGGTAATATGTTAATTTTATTTGCAGTTTTTAATGTTTTGTTTAAAATTGCTATTACACCTATAATTAAGTGGTTTCAAAACACATTTTTACCTAATTTGGAAAAATTATATGATCGTGTATTGCGTTTTTTCTTAAAAAGATGGAATGCATATATTACCCTTGCCTTAACCTTTGCATTATTAATTTTTTCATTTATTTTACTTAAAATATTTCCGCCAAATGTTCTTTTCTTTCCGGCAAGCGAGCCTGCACAAATCTATGTTTATACCGAATATCCTATTGGTACAGATATCGAAAAAACAAACCAATTAACTTTAAAATTAGAAAAACAAGTAATTGATTACTTAAAAAAATACGAAAAAAACGGAAAGAATTTTTTAGTGAAATCCGTTATCGGTCAGGTTGGCGAAGGTACCGGTGATCCGCAGAAAGGAGATATGGGTAATACGCCTAACAAATCTAGAATTACAATCGATTTTGTAGATTATGTTAAAAGAGAAGGAATTAGTACGTCCAAAATTTTAAATGATTTACGTGATTTATTAACCGGTAATCCAGGCGTAAATATTACGGTGGATAAAAACAAAAACGGTCCGCCGGCAGGTCCACCGGTAAATATCGAAATTTCGGGAGATGACTATAATAAACTGATAAATACTGCTAAAGAAATGCAACATTTCTTACAAGAGAAAAAAATTGCCGGAGTTGAAGATTTTAAATTAGATGTAGAAATCGGTAAACCGGAATTGTTGGTAAACATCGATAGACAAAAAGCAAATCGATTAAATGTTAGAACAGGTCAGATTGCAGATGTTTTGCGTACTTCGTTATACGGAAAAGAAATTTCAACATATAAAGATGGCGAAGATAATTATCCGATAAACATCAGACTGCAAGAAAAATATCAAAATAAAGACGATTTATTCAATCAGAAAATCACATTTAGAGATATGTTAAGCGGTCGTATGAAGCAAGTACCGATTTCGGCAGTAGCAACAACACATAAAACAACTACTTTTAGTGCTGTAAAACGAAAGGATTTAAACCGTGTAATTAGCGTTTATACCAATGTATTAGAAGGTTATAATGCCAATGAAATTGTGGCTAAAACCAAACAAATCTTAAAAGAGTATAAATTACCAAAAGGGTACCGTTTTAAATTTACCGGAGAGCAAGAAGAACAAGCAAAAATGATGGCGTTTTTAAGTAAAGCACTACTAATTGCAGTTATCTTAATCTTTTTAATTTTAGTGGCACAATTTAATTCAGCCGTAACACCTGTGATTATTTCACTTTCCGTTTTGCTGTCACTAATTGGTGTCTTACTTGGATTGGTGATTTTTAAAATGGATTTTATCGTTTTAATGACCATGCTTGGTATTATTTCTTTAGCCGGAATTGTGGTAAACAACGCAATAGTATTAATTGATTACATTAATTTGTTAATAGAACGTAAAAAAGCGGAATTGCATATTCCTCAAGATAAATTATTACCTAAAAAGCTAATTTTTGAAAGTATTGTAAAAGCAGGAAGAACACGTTTAAGACCTGTTTTATTAACAGCAATAACTACTGTTTTAGGATTAATTCCGTTGGCATTTGGTATTAATATCAATTTTATAACTTGGCTAACTGAATTTAATCCGCATTTTTATATTGGTGGCGAAAACGTGATGTTTTGGGGACCGCTTTCCAAAACGGTAATCTTCGGCTTGACCTTTGCAACCTTTTTAACCTTGGTAATTGTACCGGTAATGTATTATATTTTGTTCCGCATTCAATTGCGATTTAACAAAAATAAAATTGCAAAAATATAGCAAATGGAAAACGTAGTTTTTATAACCGGAGCGAGTAAAGGTATCGGAAAAGCCTTGGCGGAAACCTATTTTAAAAAACGTTGGCAAGTAATTACATTTGCTCGTACAAAAACGGATTTACCTGATAAAGTGACGCAAATTCACGTAGATTTAACAGATAGTAAAGCTTTAAAAGAGGCGATAAATAAGGCTTTCGCCGAAGTAAATACTGCTTCGTTAAAACGGTTTACTTTAATTAATAACGCCGGACGATTAGGGAAAATAGCTTTTACGGAAAATTTATCGTTATCAGATATCGCTTTGTCGGTTCAATTAAATGTTACGGCAGTAATGCAAATGACAGCTTTAGTTATTGGTAAATTAAAGGATGTTAAAGCAATTAAAACGGTTGTCAATTTATCTTCCGGAGCAGCAAGTAATCCGTATGCAGGTTGGTCGGTTTATTGTGCAAGTAAAGCAGCAATAGATATGTTTACAAAAACTGTTGCTTTAGAGCAAAAGGAAGCTGTATATCCGTTTAAAGTTATTGGTATTCGTCCCGGAGTTGTTGCAACCAATATGCAAGAACAAATACGAAATACATCAAAACAAGATTTTAATATGGTGGATAAATTTATTGATTTATACAAAAACAACCAATTAAGTACTCCTTTAGAAGTAGCCGAAAAAATGTATTATTTAGAACAAGCAAACAGCATTAAAAACGGAACTATTGTAGATTTGAGAGAGTTGTGATTTATAAGTGAAAAATAAAAAAATAAGAAAATTAGGGTAACAATATTAAAAATAATAGTATTTATATGTATAAATCTAATATTATGAAAACAAGATTCACCCTATTGCTACTACTAGTTTCTATTTTTATACAAGCACAAAGCAAAAAGAACAAAGAAAAAATAACATATTCGGTTTTTTCAGGAGTTTTTCTTCCTGCGGGAAATACTAAAAACATCCAGAATATTGGTTTTTCAACCGAGAACGGCATACAGATTCCTCTAATAAAAAAGATAAAACTTAATACTGCACTATTTTATAATTCATCTCAATTATTCGAAAAAAATAAATTTAATGATTACGGAATATCAGTTTCACCATCTTATCAATTAACTTCAGGTAAGATTGGAGTTTCGTTGTTCTCAGGATTGGGTTTTGGAAAAATTGTAGCGGACAATTATTCCGGTGATTATGAAGAAACAGATGTAGAAATAGAAAAATTTGAAACCAACAAAAGTACTTCATGGAGATTAAATACAGGTATTTTAATATCTTATAAGATGTCTAAAAATTGGATTATTAATTCTAAAATTCAATATGATAAAAATCTGAATAATCCTTTTACTCATTCAGTTAGAGATATTTCTTCAGCAATTAAAGGTGATAGAATTGATTACGATCTTGTTTCTACAATTCCTTTTACTAAGGATGAAATTTATTTTTCTAGTATTGGAATTCAATTAGGTATAACTTATCAATTTCAAGGGAAAAAAGCTAGAGATGTATCACAAAGAAATACAGAGGCAGGAACAGATGGAGTATCACAACCAGTAAGTGCTGCTAGTAAAATTGTAAAGTCAGATGGAGTTTCACAACCAGTAAGTGCTGCTAGTAAAAGTGCAAGAATAGTTGAAAATACACGTACATCAGGAACAGATGGCGATGCTACGGAGCAAGATGGCACACCAATACCAAGTCAAGCTCAAGATTGGAATTCAAGCAGAAGCAATAAAACTTCCAAAACTTCGCAAGTGATATTTCCGAGTTCCAATCCAAATGGAAATTCAGAGACAAATGCACGTACATCAGGAACAAACGAGGATGAAACCGAGCAAAATGGCACACCAATACCAAGTCAAGCACAAGATTGGAATTCTAGTCGAAGTAATAAAACTTCCAAAACTTCGCAAGTGATATTTCCGAGTTCCAATCCAAATGGAAATTCAGAGACAAATGCACGTACATCAGGAACAAACGATAATGAAACCGAGCAAAACGGCACACCAATACCAAGTCAAGCACAAGATTGGAATTCTAGTCGAAGTAATAAAACTTCCAAAACTTCGCAAGTTATATTTCCGAGTTCCAATCCAAATGGAAATTCAGAGACAAATGCACGTACATCAGGAACAAACGATAATGAAACCGAGCAAAACGGTACACCAATACCAAGTCAAGCACAAGATTGGAATTCCAGTAGAAGTAATAAAACTTCCAAAACTTCGCAAGTGATATTTCCGAGTTCCAATCCAAATGGAAATTCAGAGACAAATGCACGTACATCAGGAACAAACGAGGATGAAACCGAGCAAAATGGCACACCAATACCAACACAAGCACAAGATTGGAATTCTAGTCGAAGTAATAAAACTTCCAAAACTTCGCAAGTGATATTTCCAAGTTCCAATCCAAATGGAAATTCAGAGACAAATGCACGTACATCAGGAACAAACGATAATGAAACTTCTAGAACTTCACGAGTTGTAGATCCAAACCGTAATCATGTGAAAGATACTATTGTGAAAAAAGAACGGATTAACTTAATAAAAATGAAGAAGTCCAATTAAATATTGATAATATCCTTTTTATTATTAAGACGATACCGCTTTTTTGTAAATTTTATTTTAGCATAATTCACAACCGTTTCAAGATAATCTCTTCCACCACTTCCGGATTTAATAGTGTAGAAATATCGCCGAGATTATCCATTTCGCCAACAGCAATTTTACGCAATATTCTACGCATAATTTTTCCGGAACGTGTTTTGGGTAACCCTTTTGTAAACTGTATTTTATCTAATTTGGCAATTGGTCCGATATGTTCAGTGATGATTTGATTAATTTCCTTACGGAGGTTATCGTGATTTCTGGATTCGCCGATTTCTTTTAATATCACGTAACCATATAAAGCATTTCCTTTAATATCATGCGGAAATCCAACAATAGCACTTTCGGCAACAGCAGGATGTTCGTTTATAGCATCTTCAATTGGTGCAGTACCTAAATTATGTCCGGAAACGATAATCACATCATCTACACGACCTGTTATTCGGTAATAACCAACTTCGTCTCTAAAAGCACCATCTCCGGTAAAATAATTGTTTTTAAAAGCCGAGAAATAAGTGTCATAATACCTTTGATGATTTCCCCAAATGGTTCTTGCCATTGAAGGCCAAGGGAATTTAATACACAATTTACCGTTAACTTGATTTTCTTTAATTTCGTTTCCGTTTTCATCCATTAAAGCAGGTTGAATTCCCGGAAACGGCAAAGTTGCATAAGTAGGTTTTGTAGGTGTAGCATACGGAATTGGCGATATCATAATACCACCGGTTTCGGTTTGCCACCAAGTATCGATTATTGGGCATTTTTTCTTTCCGATATTATCGTTATACCAGTGCCAAGCTTCTTCGTTTATTGGTTCGCCAACAGTACCTAAAACTTTCAATGAAGACAAATCGTATTTTTCTACAAAATCCAAATTTTCTTTTGCCAAAGCTCTAATAGCCGTTGGAGCGGTATAAAATTGATTTACTTTATGTTTTTGAATAATTTCCCAAAATCTTCCCCAATCCGGATATGTAGGCGCGCCTTCAAACATTAAGGTTGTAGCACCGTTTGCCAAAGGGCCGTATACAATGTAACTATGACCGGTAATCCAACCTATATCTGCGGTACACCAGTACACATCATTTTCGGTATATTGAAAAGCATTTTTAAAGCTAAAAGCAGTATATACCATATAACCTGCCGTGGTGTGTACCATTCCTTTTGGTTTTCCGGTAGAACCGGAAGTATATAAAATAAATAACGGATCTTCGGCATCCATAATTTCCGGTTCACAGATATCTGATGCTTCGTCTAATAATGGAGCAAGCCATTTGTCACGTCCGGTTTTCATATGTATATCCGATTTTATTCTCTTAACGACCAATACGTTTTTTACGTTAGGTGTTTCCGTTAAGGCATCATCTACAATACTTTTTAAATCGATGGTTTTTTTACCTCTGTATGAGCCGTCTGAAGTGATAACAATTCTACAATCGGAATCATTTATTCTGGTAGCAAGAGCTGTTGCCGAAAAACCTGCAAAGACAACGGAATGTATTGCTCCGATTCTTGCACAAGCCAATACGGAAATGGCTAATTCCGGAATCATAGGCAAATAAATGCAAACGCGATCTCCTTTTTTAACACCTTGTTGTTTTAATACATTCGCAAATTTATTTACGCGTTTGTATAGTTCATTATATGTAATATGTTGTGCTTTTTCATTGGGATCATTTGGTTCAAACAGAATAGCAGTTTTTTCGCCTCTTGTAAGTAAATGTCTGTCGATACAATTCTCAGTAATATTTAATTTGGCACCTTCAAACCATTTAACTTCCGGTTTAGAGAAATCCCATTTTAATACATTATTCCAACGCTTACGCCATAAAAAATGTTCTTCGGCTATTTCTTCCCAAAAAGCTTCAGGATTAGTAACTGATTTGCGATAAACTTGGTAGTATTCTTCTAAGTGTTTGATATGAAAATTACTCATAATATATTAGGTTTGGTTAGTTGTTTTTTATTTGTTTAG
>JALSLI010000150.1 GCA_026988395.1 Flavobacteriaceae bacterium
AAAATAAAGTTGTATACCCCAAAATAAAGAGAGAAAATAAGAAAAAATCTCAAAAATTTATAAAAAAATCTCAAAAATTAAAAATAATTTAGAAGTTGATTATTTTGCAACGGTCTTAAATTGTAGATGAACCAAAATACGAAAAAGCATTGGAGGTTTTAAAGTAATCATATGGCATAAAAAAAGCACCTCAAAAGGTGCTTTTCTATTAACTCAAATAATTTTTATGAAAAAACAAACTTTTTATGGTTTGTACTTTTTTTATTTCAAATTGCGTGCCATAAAATTTTTTTTATGTTAAGAAATTGTTAATTATAACATATGTTTATGTGCTTTATATGATGAACGCACCAAAGCACCACTTTCAACATGTCTAAAACCGAGCTCTTTACCAATTTTTTCATATTTTTTAAATTGTTCAGGAGTAATATATTCTTTAACAGGTAAATGTTTTTTACTTGGTTGTAAGTATTGACCAATAGTTACAATATCTACTTTTGCATTTTTTAAATCGTGTAAAGTTTCAATAACTTCCTCTTCAGTTTCGCCTAATCCAAGCATAATCCCGGATTTTGTTCTTGGCATACCGCTTTCTTTTAAATATAGCAGTACTTCTAAACTTCTGTCATATTTCGCTTGAATGCGTACTTCACGTGTTAACCGTCTAACAGTTTCCAAATTATGTGAAACAACTTCCGGTTTAACCGCGATAATACGATCTAAATTGGTGTGGTTTCCTTGAAAATCCGGAATTAAAGTTTCTAATGTTGTGTTTGGATTTTCACGACGAATAGCTTTAATGGTTTCCGCCCAAATGATAGAACCGCCATCTTTTAAATCATCTCGGTCAACCGAAGTAATTACGGCGTGTTTAATATGCATTAATTTTATGGAGCGAGCTACTTTTTCGGGTTCTTCCCAATCTACGGTATCCGGTCTTCCGGTTTTTACACCGCAAAATCCGCAAGAACGCGTACAAGTATTTCCTAAAATCATAAAAGTAGCAGTACCTTCTGTCCAACATTCACCCATATTAGGACATGAACCGCTGGTACAAATAGTATGTAATTTATATTTATCTACAACACCTCTAAGTTCGGTATATTTTTTACCAACAGGCAATTTAACACGTAGCCATTTTGGTTTTTTAAAAGGAAGAATTACGGATTCGTCAGCCATTTTATATTCATTTTTAATACGACAAAGATACATAAATATTTAAGGAAAGAATCGGCAAAAATTTGAAGATTTTTTTGTTTCTTTGTCTTTGAAATAATAAAATCGTTTTCAATGAAAAAATTAGTCCTTATTATGGTGTTGTTTATCGGATTTTCGGTTAACGCACAAGAACACGAAGTAAAATTAGATGTGTTGGATTTAGCCATTTTTAAATCTGTGGATATGACATATCAATATATTTTAAATGAAGAATCAGCCGTTGGTATTTCTGTTTTGAAAAATTTATCAGATACGGATAATATTTTTGACTATCGTGAGGATTTTGTAATTACACCGTTTTATCGCCAATATTTTGATTTTAGCGGAATGAGCAATGTGTATGGAGAAGCTTTTTTTGCTATAAATTCCGGTAGAGATTTTCAAGATACTAATAATGATGGTGTAGATGAAACCATAAAGTACACAGATGGTGCTTTTGGGTTGGTTGTAGGTAAAAGTTATATTAGTCCACGTGGTTTTGTATTGGATTTATACGCCGGTTTAGGGCGTAATTTATTTGATGCCGAAGGCTCACCAACATTAGTGCCACGTATTGGTATTAATGCCGGTTTTAGATTTTAGAAATAGAAAATATTTAATAATAACCTCGTAGTTTTTTATTCTGCGAGGTTTGTTTTTTAGAGATATGATTAAAAAAAATTTAGTACAGATAACCGATTTTATCATCCATAAAGTTGGAAATAAATACAATAGTACCAGAAATGTTTTTTCGGATAATACTTTATTATTTGAGGAAGAAAGCTATAAAATGATGCTCAACTTTTTGTTAAAACCATTTTTAAATTTAACCGATAGTTATCGTTTTACACACCATGCTGATATCAATTTAAATGAAATGAATTCGTATTCTAATGCATTATTTTCAGGCGAAGGTGATTTTGTGGAGATTTCCAAAAATATTGTAAAGCATTTGTATGAACAATCCAATTCGGCTAACATAAAAACCGGCGATGTAATAGTGGCACGTTTTGAGGGAATTGGTTTAAACGATGTAGTTACCGATGCAATAGGTATTTTTAAAATAGAAAATAAAATTGATTTTTTTCAAACCTATATCGAAGGAAATCAAATTGAAGTTATTGTAACCGAAGGTATTAGTCCGAAACGATTGGATAAAGGTTGTCTAATTGTAAATACAAGCGATGGAGAAGGGAAATATGTTTTTAGTGTAGATAACAACACATATGATGCACAATACTGGATTAAAAACTTCCTTCAAATTAAATTAGCTGATGACATCCATCAACAAACCAAAAATTATTTGGCGTTATGTAGTGCTTTTTCCGATGAAGTAATTAAAGAGAATTTAGGTAAAAAGGAGCAGAGCGAATTTTTAGCCAATACGATTGATTTTTTTAAAGAGCACGATGTGGTAGAAAACGAAGAATTTGTCCAAACAGTTTTTGAAGAAGAAGACCAAATAGAACAATTTACTGAATTTAAAAAAGAATTTGAAGCTGAAAACGACATTGTTTTACGCAATCATTTTCCGATTTCTCCAAAAGTGGTAAAAAAGGAAAAAAAAGCCTTTAAAACCGAAATTATTTTAGATACCAACATAAAGATTCATATCGATGTAGATGCTCCTGATGCTGCTGCATATTATTTGGAACGTGGATATGATGAAGATAAAAAAATGAAGTATTATAAAGTTTATTATAACGAAGAAAAATAGGTTTTAGGCAATCATTTTTAAATAGGTGTTTTCATCAATTATGTGGATGCCATATTTTTTAGCTTTTTCCATTTTGGAAGGTCCCGGTTTTTCACCGATTAGTAAATAATCTGTGTTTTTACTAACCGATTCGGTTACGATTCCTCCGTGTTGTTGGATGCTGTTTTTAATTCCTTGACGACTAAAATTTTTAAATTTTCCGGAAACGACAAAATGTTTTCCGTTTAATTTATTGTCTAAGTTTTGTGTTTCTTTTTTTCTTTTAAATTGTAAGCCTTCCTCTTTTAAACGTTCTATCATTTGAATGTTTTTGGGATCTGAAAAATACGATTTTACACTCTTGGCAATGGTAGAACCGATTCCTTTAATAGATGCAATATCCTCCGCTTTAGCGTTTATTAAATTATCAATACTATTAAAATGATTAGCCAATATTTTTGCGGTATTTTCGCCAACATATCTAATGCCAAGTGCATTTAAGACCTTTTCAAAGGGTTGTTTTTTGGATTTTTGTATGCTTTTTATTAAGTTTTGGGCAGATTTATCACTAAATCCTTCTAGTTTTAAAAGGTCTTCTTTTGTTAAGTTGTAAATATCTAAAATGTTATTAACGAAATCTTTATCTACTAATAAGTTAATTGTTTCTAAACCCAAACCTTTGATGTCCATTGCATTTCTCCCTGCAAAATGTGCAAGTTGTGATTTTAATTTGGGTGAGCAATTGGTCGTATCTTGGCAGTAATAATCGGCACCAATTTTAATTAGCGGCGTGTTGCAAACAGGACAATGATCAATAAATTTAATTGGTTTACTATTTGGTTTCCTTTTAGTGAGATCAACTTTTACAATCTGTGGAATCACACCTCCGGCACGTTCCAAAAAGACGTAATCATTTTGATGTAAATCTAGTTTTTTTATAAAGTCTTCATTGTGAAGCGTGGCGTGCTGTATGATAGAATCGTCTAATTTTACAGGCTCTAAGATAGCAACAGGCGTTACTTTTCCGGTTCTACCAACTTGAAACTTAACATCAATTAATTTGGTTAATTTTTGTGTTGCAGGAAATTTAAAAGCTATTGCCCATCGTGGAGCTTTTGCTGTATAACCTAATTTGTTATAATATTTAAATTCGTTTAGTTTTATAACTATTCCGTCTGTGTCGTACGGAAATTCAAATCTTTTTACTTCCCACTCTTCAATAAAATTGGTTATTTCTTTAAAATTAGTCGCTTTTATATAGGCATGTGGAACAAAAAATCCACAAGATTCCAGTTTTTTTAAAGCATCATATTGTGTATTTATTGGTAAATTTTCGCCTAACAAATAATAAGCAATAAAATCCAATTTTCTCTCTGTAACTATTTTTGGATTTAGTAATTTTAAAGTTCCGGCAGCTAAGTTTCTGGCACTAATATAGGTGTTTTCTCCTTTTTGTTGTTGCGAGGTATTGATTTTTTGAAACTGTTCTTTTGTAATCATGACTTCGCCACGTGCAAAAATTTCATTAGGTAGATCTTGGCATTTTAGTTCTTTTGGAATCGTTCTAATTTGTTTGGCATTTTGGGTTACATCATCTCCAATAATACCGTTTCCTCTGGTAAGTGATTGCACCAATTTTTTGTTTAAATATTGATTGCTGAGCGAAACGCCATCGTATTTTAGTTCGACACAAAAAGAAACAGAATCATTTGTGCTATTCAATATATTATCATACCATTTTTTTATATCCTCTAAATGATACGATTTATCCAATGAAAGCATCGGATATTTATGTTTCACTTCTTTAAAAGTTGAAACCGCTTGTCCGCCAACATGATGCGTTGGTGAGTTTGGATCATCAAATTCTGGAAATTCTTTTTCTAATTTGGCAAGTTTTTCTAATTTTTTATCAAATTCAAAATCTGAAATGTCCGGTTTTGCAAGAACATAATATTTGTAATTGGCATCATTAATTTCTTTTCGTAATTGCTCAATTTCTTTTTTAACTTGTTCTTTAGTCATTTTTTATTTTATTAAAGAGGATTTTTATTCATCAATATTTGCAAAAGGATGTAAAGATGTTTTTTGATGTTTAGCTGTATTTTTTAGGTTTTCTAAAGCGTGTGTTGCATTTGTTGTGTTAAGCCAAATTAATTCATCAAATTGTGATGGTAATGATGCTAAAAAATAGTGACTTTGTCTTTCTGTTTCCGGACGATAAATAACGCCAATAGCTCTTTCTAATCGAGGATATGTGAGATTATTAATGATGTGTTTATTTTCTTTTGTTTTCTTTAACGGAAGTAAAAAATTAGGTTCGTTTGTCTGATGTAAAATATGCTCATAACTTTCTTTTAAAGAAGGATTTACATTTTTTATTTTCATTTTTTCGCCCCAATTATCAGCTGCAGCTACCGTACCGGTGTGCGTTCCGAAACCAATATTACAGGCTAAATCACCATATGTTTCTTTACATAAATGTCCGATATTAATTTCTCCGCGTGAATACATTTGAGTTGCTAATGCATTACCGATATGTGAATTGTGAGCCCAAACAATTGCTTTTGAGTCATTTCCGTGATAAGAAATAAGTGATTTTAAGGTATTAAACATATGTAAATCGCGTAAATTCCATAAATCAGCACCTCCGTAATACGTAATTTTGTAATACCGTTCAGCATCTACGACAGTACGTGCATTTTGGTAAAGAGAATAAAATAGGTCTTTATCTGTGTGAAGTTTTTCTCTTTCTTTTAATAAAGTAAGTAACATTTCAAGGATTTCATGCTCGCATGTATCTAATTTGCCACTTAATACTAACTGACCGTAAACCGATGGATCCTCAATATAAGGAGAAATACAAGCATATCTTTTTTTAGCTATTTTGGCAAGTTCGGGATTTTTTGTTTCTAAAATTTGAATAATAGAATGGATTGCATTTTCTAATCCATATAAGTCTAATCCGTAAATATGTGTTTTTAAAGAGCTGTTTTTATTATGGGTTTTTAGCCATTCGATAAAATCTAAAAACTCGTGATTACGCCATATCCATTGCGGAAATCTTTGAAAAGGAATTTTAAATTCTTTTTTTAAGTTGCCTTGAACGTATTGATTAACAATATCCATATCCGGCCAATCGGCTTCGGAACCAATAATATTAAAACCTTTTTCTTGGATTAAGGCTTTTGTTATTTTTTGTCGAGTTAAATAAAATTCAGATGTTCCATGAGAGGCTTCACCAAAAAGAACGATTTTTGCATCACCAATTCGATTTAGAATATCCTTTGTATTTAATTTTTTGATATCTGAAAAAGGAATGTATATACTTTTTATTTCGGATATTAATTTTTCATCGGATACTTTTTTTTGAGAAATATAGGGAATTCGTTGTGGTTTCGGAATGAAATAATTACTACTAATATGTTTTTTTGGAATTTCCTTCATTTCATTTGCGATAAAAATTTTATCAAAAGGAGCTTTTTCTAGCCAACCATTTTTTGGTTCTCCTATTTTAAAATGAACATTGGTTATTGATTTTTTCTTAAAAATATTGGTAATTAAATTCAGATAATTATCATTTGCATTGATGTTGTAAACATTTTTAACCAAGAGAGAAATGACTTCAAGTAAATAACCGGAATCAAATCCTATTAAAAGAATGGAATCTTCTTTTTTTAAATCTAATATTTGTAACCAACGAGCTAAAACAAACATCCTTGGTATTGTAATGTTGTTATTTATTTTGATATTGAGATCTTCGTAAGCTAGATTTTTTTGCTCTAAAGGAATAAATTCGGCTCTATCAACACTTTTGATTGCTACTAAAATATTACTTTCCGTTATACCTCGAGCTTCTAACTGATTTTTATATTTTTTAGTTTTCATAAAAAATAATTTAATAGATGACTTGCATACTTCAAAGTTACTAATAATATGAACGTTAATAAAATGAATTGGTTTAAATTTCACATAAATTTTCAATTCTTTAAAATGTATGAAATAAAGATTAGCATATAAAAAACCTCTATAAAATAGAGGTTTTAACAAACAGAAATGTGTAGAAGTCCTGACGTTACACATTTTACAAAAAAAACAATGCTTTTTTAAACTGTTTATACAAACATACATAATATGTAAGAATTATGAAAGAAGTAATACAACAAATCTTAAGATCAATTAGTAAACCAAAGAGTTGTACCTGTTAGTTGAATCTATCAATTTACTTAAATTTAAATAAAGTTGTGAATTGATTTCGAATTTTGTATTTTTGTGTGAGCATTCACAATTAATTCTGTATATACAATTGGTTATGTGCCATACAAAAAAAGAGCCAACCGCACAAAACAGCACCCTTTGAGGGCAAGCTATTGAGTATGGCAGAAATAGCTGAATGCAAAAAAGCCAAAGATTATGAGTCGGCAAGCGTACTTTTGGAGCGGATAAAAGCGGAGAAGCTGGAAAATACCAAAGCCAAAAAGATGAAAAAATGACTAATCAAATAGAAATATATCAAGATAAAGAAGGGACTACTCATATTAATGTACAATTTGAGCAGGAAACAGTATGGCTTACACAAGCACAAATGGCAATGTTATTTGATACAACTCCCCAAAACATAACAATGCACTTAAAGGGAATTTTTCAAGAAAAGGAACTTGAAAAAGAAGCAACTTGTAAGGATTTCTTACAAGTTCGGCAAGAAGGTTCCAGAACAGTAAAACGAAAGCAATTGCATTACAATTTAGATGCTATTCTTTCAGTAGGATACCGTATAAAATCAGTAAGAGCAACACAGTTTAGAATCTGGGCAACCCAGCGTCTAAAAGACTATCTTATCCAAGGTTACGCCATCAACAAAAAACGCCTTGCGGAAAAAGAGCAAGAAGTACAAGTGCTCAAAGGCGGCATCCAAATATTGAGCAAAGCCATCGAGCAAGCATCTGCCGAAGGAAATAGTGAGCTGTTTAGTCTTTTCAGCAAAGGATTAGCATTGTTGGACGATTATGACCACGAAACACTTGACACCAAAGGCAAGATTGACACAGTTATTTACCCAAGTGAAAAAGAGTATATGGAGATGATCCAAGAAATGTACAGCGATTTTGAATCAGACGTCTTTGCCCAACCTAAAGACGAGAGTTTTAGCAGCTCTATCGCCCAAATACAACAAACATTTGATGGTGTGGAGCTGTATCCTAGCTTAGAAGTGAAAGCCGCTAATCTGCTGTACTTGATTGTGAAAAACCATTCTTTTGTAGATGGCAATAAACGGATTGCAGCAGCCTGTTTTCTCTATTTTTTAAACCAAAACAATCATCTTATCATCAATGGAAAAAAGATAATCAGCAATGAAGCACTAGCATCGTTGACCCTTTTTGTCGCTACCAGCAAACCCGAACAATCGGAAATTGTAAAACGCTTAATCTTAAGCATCTTAAACAGAAATTTAATCAATTAGAATTATGAATGTTCAATTACGAAATAAAGGGCTATGAAAAAGGATAATATTTTACAAACTAAATCGTATGCCTTTGCAATTAAAATTGTTGAAGTTTATAAATACCTTGTTGAAACAAAAAAGGAATACACTTTAAGTAAGCAATTATTGCGTTCTGGCACTTCAATTGGAGCAAATATTGAAGAAGCAATTGGAGGTCAAAGTCGAAAAGACTTTTATGCTAAATTAACTATTTCTTACAAAGAAGCCAGAGAATCACATTACTGGATTAGATTGTTGACAGATACAAATTATTTAGAAACAGAGAAAAGTAAAGAATTGTTGAACGATTGTGAGGAGCTTCTAAGAATAATCGGAAGTATCCAAAGAACCATTCGTAATTCATAATTCGTAATTCATAATTAAAATATATGACAGACAGTAGTATCATCTCAAAAATATGGAATCTCGCCAACGTACTACGTGATGATGGTGTAGGTTATGGCGATTATTTAGAACAAATTACCTATTTGCTATTTTTAAAAATGGCAGACGAGCTCAATAAACCACCCTACAATAAAGATTTGCACTTTCCAAAACTCAAAAATGTAGAAGGAAAAGAAATTGAAGACGCAGATATTTGTAATTGGGAAACCCTATCAGGCAAAAGAGGAGCTGAATTAGAATCTTTTTACAGTCAATTACTGCGTACTTTGAGTACAGAAAAGGGAATGTTGGGGCAGATTTTTACCAAAAGTCAAAACAAAATACAAGACCCTGCCAAATTGCTCAAGGTCATCAATATGATTGATAAAGAAGATTGGTCATTGATGGGTGCAGACATCAAAGGAAAAATCTATGAAGGTCTTTTAGAGAAAAACGCAGAAGATACCAAGAGTGGAGCAGGACAATATTTTACGCCAAGAGCCTTAATAAAAACAATGGTTGCCTGTGTACAACCCAAACCAATGAAAACCATTTTAGATCCTGCCTGTGGGACGGGTGGTTTCTTTTTAGCGGCTTATGATTGGTTAACCGAAAATAACAAATTAGACCGTGAGGAAAAGGAGTTTTTAAAAAATCAAACTTTTTACGGTAACGAGATTGTAGCCAACACACGTAGAATGTGTTTAATGAATATGTATTTGCACAACATTGGCGAAATTGATGGAGAAAGTTTTATCAATCCCAATGATGCATTAATTGCAGATGATGGAAAACGATATGATTATGTGTTGGCAAATCCACCATTTGGAAAGAAAAGTAGTATGACTTTTACTAATGAGAAAGGCGAAATTGTAAAAGAAGATTTGAGTTATAATCGTCAAGATTTTTGGGAAACAACATCCAACAAGCAGTTGAATTTCTTGCAACACATCAAAACCCAACTAAAAATTACAGGAGAAGCCGCAGTTGTTTTACCTGATAATATTTTGTTTGAAGGAGGAGCAGGAGAAGAAGTGCGTAAACAGTTAATGAAAACAACAGAATTACATACTATTCTTAGATTACCAACAGGTATATTTTATGCACCAGTCGTAAAAGCAAATGTGCTATTTTTTAATAATAAACCTGCAAGTAAAGAAGCTCACACTAAAGAAATTTGGTTTTATGATTACCGAACTAACATACATCATACACCAAAAAAGAATCCTATGCGAATGGAGGATTTAACAGACTTTATAGACTGCTACAATCCAAAGAACATATACAAACGAAAAGAAACTTGGAGTGAAGAAAATCAAGACGGAAGATGGAAAAAATACACGTACAAAGAGATTTTAGAAAGATGGTCTAACCCCCAATAAATCGGACTAATTTTATTTTATTAACACAAATATACAAAATTATTCAGATATTTGCATTGCAAGAAACAACCGACGGCGATTTTTTACACCGTAAGTTGATGAGATGTTTCAGCGCTGATCATCTTTTTATTATGAAAATTACTCTCACTGAATGGCAAGAAACTGCCCTTTGGCTCATTATTGCCCGTATGTTGATGAATTTCGTGATAGGGTATTTTGAGCTTGAAA
>JALSLI010000151.1 GCA_026988395.1 Flavobacteriaceae bacterium
TATATAAAGGAAATAGAAACTAAAATAAATGCAAGACCTAGAAAGAGATTTAATTATGAAAACCCTATATTTGTAATGAATAAATTATTGTTTAACCAAAAGTTGCATTTGTGACTTGAATCTTGCCCTAAATAAATTGATAAATTATATTTGTAAAGGTATAAGGTATTCCTTCAGATTCTAAAATTTTACAGCTAAACAAAGCTAATTTCATAAATTTTTGCAGTTAAATTTCTATATTTTTCGTGTATATTTGACCCAATTAAATAGAATAAACATATGAATTGGGAGCAATTACTTTCACTGAAACGTTTTGGAGATACCGAAAAAAGACCAAGATCCAACGAAAATGAAATGCGTTTAGGATTTGAGGTAGATTACGATCGTGTTATTTTTTCGGATGATTTTAGAAGTCTTCAAGACAAAACACAGGTGATACCAATGTCTAAAACCGATTTTGTGCATACTAGATTAACGCACAGTTTAGAGGTTTCGGTTGTAGCACGCTCCTTAGGGAGGTTGGTTGGTGCTTTTTTATTGGAAAAATATCCTGATTTACAAAAACAAGGTTATCAAATAAATGATTTCGGAGCAATTGTTGCCTCTGCAGCTTTGGCTCACGATATTGGAAATCCACCTTTTGGTCATAGTGGTGAAAAGTCTATTGGAGAGTATTTTAAATCCGGTAACGGAAAACAATTTAAGGACCAATTAACCAAAAAACAATGGCAAGATTTAATCGATTTTGAAGGTAATGCCAACGGTTTTCACCTTTTAAACAAAAGTAGAGAAGGAGTTTTAGGAGGTTTGCGTTTGTCTTATGCAACCTTAGGTGCTTTTATGAAATATCCTAAAGAATCGTTGCCTAAAAAACCGTCAAATCATATTGTAGATAAAAAATACGGATTTTTTCAAGCAGATAAAAATCTTTTTTTAGATGTGGTAAAAGAGCTTGGATTGGCACCATTAAGAGATGGATTAGATTTGGCATTTCAAAGGCATCCATTGGCTTTTTTGGTGGAAGCGGCAGATGATATTTGTTATACAATAATTGATTTTGAAGATGGCATAAACCTCGGTTTGATAAACGAAGAATTTGCGTTGGAATATCTTATTAAATTAGTGAAAGACAGAATAAATAAAGAGAAGTATTATTCGCTCAAAACCACCAAAGACCGTGTAAGTTATTTAAGAGCATTAGCCATAAACACCTTGATTTACGATGCTATTTCTGTTTTTAAAGAAAATGAAGAAGCGATATTAAATGGTAAATTTTCAGTTGCTTTATTAGATAAAAGCAAGTACAAGGCACAAATAAAGGATATTATTAAAATTAGTGTTGAAAAGATTTATCAAAGTAAAGAAGTTACCGAAAAAGAAATTGCCGGTTATCACGTGATTAAAAATTTATTGGATGTTTTTATTCAAGCATCTAACGCTGTTTATACTGGTAATGCATCTAATTATGATGTGTTAATTTATCGTTTATTGCCTGAAAAATATCAAACAACCGAAGATTCAGTGTATTTAAGATTATTAAATATGGCTTCTTTTATAGCAAGCCTGTCCGACAGTAGTGCCATTTTATTGCAGAAAAAAATTAGTGGTGGTGTTTTTTGAAATTAAGAATTGTTTTCGATAAAACCAATTAAGATTTTTTTTATTTCAGGACTATTCTTTACATGGATATATCTTTTTTTTCCGTTTTTTAAAAGAAGATAAATTTTTTCGTTACCTAAAATTTTTTTCGTTTTGATATCTTTAATGTCTTGAATTTTAATCTCTTTTGAAGTGCTAATTTTTGTTAATTTGAGGAATAGTAAAATTAAAGAAAATAAACCTATAGTTAACCATAAATAATAAAAAAGGGGTTCTGTCTTTTTAATATAAATCCAAAGAAGTGAATTTGCAATATTTAATATTAACAAGGTATTTATAAGAAAATTCTGTTCTTTTATACTATCATTTATTGTTATGGTTTTTTTGTTTTGGTTGTATTTAATTAATGATTTCATTGTGTAAATAAATATTTAAACAATTTTTATCTTCTCAACCTTCTCTACAATAGCCAACTCCAATTCTTTAGAAGCTGGCACTAATGGCAAACGCACCATTTTTCCGGTAATATTTTTATGTTTTAGGATGCATTTAACGCCGGCAGGATTTCCTTCTTTAAAAATCAAGGAAGTTAAATTGGCTAATTGAAATTGTATCTTGTAGGCTTCTTTTGCTTTGTTTTGTAATCCTAAATTAACCATTTTGGTAAATTCTTTCGGCATTGCTTGTCCGATAACGCTAATAATGCCTGAGCCTCCTGCAAGAACAGAAGTTAAGCCTAAGCCATCTTCACCTGAAATCACCATAAAATTTTCCGGTTTATTTTTTAATAAAGAAAATGTTTGATTGATATCGCCTGCGGCATCTTTAACGGCAATGATATTATCACAATCTTTCGCTAATCTTAAAATGGTTTCCGTAGTAACGTTTTGTCCGGTTCTATGAGGCACATTATACAAAATAATTGGTTTGTCAGTAGTTTTTAAAATTGCTTTAAAATGTTGGTAAATACCTTCTTGTGTAGGTTTGTTATAATATGGAGAAACCGATAAAATAGCTGTAAAAGGTGTTAAGTCGGTATTTTTAATAGTTTCAATAACTTGTTTGGTATTGTTTCCGCCGATACCAATAACCAAAGGTAATCTGTTATTGTTTGTTGTAATTATGGTTTGTATAACTTTTTCTTTTTCGTTATTAGAAAGCGTTGCCGGTTCGCCGGTTGTACCTAAAATAACCAAATAGTCAATTTTATTATCTATCTGAAAATTTACTAATTTTTCTAATGCAGGATAATCTACATCACCTTTTTCATTAAATGGTGTAACCAGTGCAACACCTGTTCCGGTTAATTCTTTCATTACGTTATTTTGTTTAGTATTTTTAAGTATTTTATCAGTTCGTTATTAAATTCTTTTGTGTTATCTATTGGTACGTTAATTATTAAATCATATAAATTTTCGTCTTCGGTAAAATAGCCAACTTTAAATTTTGCTTTAGATATTGCCGTTAAAAATTTAGCAAAAATGGTATCGGCAGCGGTATAATCTATTAACATATCAAACTCTTGATTTAAAAAATCACTTACTTCCTTAGATTTTATTTTTCCGGTTAACGAAACGTGTTTTTCATAAAAAAAAGCACCTCTAAATTCATTATAAGTTTCATTTTGTATTTTGTAGGTTAATACTGAAAAATTTTTACTTCCAATTGGAATTTGTTTTTGTAATCGCTTTAAACCTTCAAAATCGAATTTAGAGTTTTCCTTTACTAAAATACCCACAGTTTTTATTGTATTATTAACTTGTAAAGAAGAGCTGCTGTTTCTTTTTACGGAACCGGCAATTTTTTTAGACAGCACTTTATATTTAATTCCTGAAAAATTCATTTATATTTACCAAAATTTTAAACAAAAATAAACTATTATTTTCACAATATTGAATTTAATTGAATTCGATTTTACAATTTTATATGAACAAAATAGACCAAATCCAAATTCATTTTGATGCCGATTCTATGTGTTTGGTAAATATCACCTTGGCAATCATTATGTTTGGCGTAGCATTAGATATCACTATAGATGATTTTAAGAAGTTGATAAACCATCCAAAACTATTTTTTGTTGGTGTTTTTTCGCAATTTATTTTGGTTCCTTTAACGACTTTAATTTTGGTGTATATTCTTAAACCACAACCAAGTATTGCATTAGGAATGTTTATGATTGCAGCTTGTCCCGGCGGAAATGTTTCTAATTTTATGACCAAAGTAGCCAAAGGCAATGTTACTTTATCTGTTAGTTTAACGGCATTTGCAACGGTAATGTCATTGTTTATGACGCCAATTAATTTGGCCGTTTGGGCAAGTTTATATGAGCCAACAGCAAAAATATTAAGAACTATTAATGTCGATCCTTTACAGGTCATGCAAATTGTGGTCTTAATATTAGGGTTTCCACTTGTTTTGGGGATGTTGTTACGGCATTACAAGCCCGAAATTGCCAGAGAACTGGCTAAATATTTAAAACCAATTTCTTTTCTTATCTTTTTTGCATTTATTATGGTTGCTTTTTATAATAATTTAGATGTTTTTGTTGCTCATATTCATCATGTATTTTATCTTGTGGTATTAATGAACACGATATTATATATTGTTGGCTATTATATGGCAAAACTTACCGGTTTGCCCTATAATGATCGAAAAACACTTAGTATTGAAACCGGTATTCAGAATTCCGGATTGGGTTTAATGCTGGTATTTTTGTTTTTTAAAGAATTTGGAGGAATGGCATTAATCGTTGCTTTTTGGGGAATTTGGGATATTTTATCAGGCTTGGTTCTAGCTTATTTTTGGAATCTTTTAGACAGCCGTTTCGTTGTAATAAAATCAAAAAATATTGGATAGATTTTTGTATAAAATAGTGTACATTTATGTTAAAACAGGATTGCATATTTTTTACAGAAAAATTTATGTAAAAAATGTGCAAAAAATTCCTAAAAACGATGCTGTTTTATTTGTAGCAAACCATCAAAATGCAATGATGGACCCTATTTTAATTGCTACACACAATACCCGAGTTTTGTATTTTTTGGCACGAGCAAGTGCTTTTAAAAATAAACTTGCCGCCAAATTATTAAATGCCATTCATGCCATTGCTATTTTTCGAGTAAGAGATGGTGTGAACTCTAAAAAATTAAATGTAAAAGTTTTTGAAAAATGTGTGGAATTGCTTTCCAAAAAGCAAACAATTTTAATTTTTCCGGAAGGTAGTCATAGTGTTAAAAGGCAGATTCGTTCTTTGCGTTCGGGTTTTTCACAAATTAGTTATGATTTTTTGAGTAAAAATCCAAATCATAAATTATACATCGTACCTGTGGGATTAAATTTTACCGATACACTTGGTTATCCCGAAGAAGTTGCAATAATTTATGGCGATAAAATTGAAGCCAATACCTTTTACGAAGCTGATTATCGTAAATTTACAGGTAAAATCATAAAAGAAGTAAGTGCTTCTTTACAAGCATTAACTGTTCACATTCCAAAAGAAAATTACGAGAAAATATTAGAAAAATTAGATAAATCTGAATATCTAACACCTCAAAAAACAAATGCTAAAATAAGAGATTTATCGTCTTTTAAAATAGTAAATAATTCCGGTAAACCGAAACGAAAACGAAATATTTTTTACTATTTGCTGTTTATAAATACATTGTTTGCTTTTTTATTTTGGCATTGGTTAAAACCAAAAATTAAAGAAAAAGAATTTATTTCAACAGCAAAATTCAGCATTGGTTTAACGATTTTTCCGCTTGAATACCTAGCAAAATCCGTTTTTATTTTCTACTTTTTTAATTTAAAAATGGCAATAATATACATAATCCTTAGTGTTTTTGTCGTTTTTTTAAGCACAAAAACAAACTAATTTTTCTCTTTGTCATTTTCAAAGCTATTACTATATTGCACCTTTAATTTGTAATAGTACAATTAGACACTTTAAACTCAATTATGATGTTAGAAAATAACGAAAATGTTCCCGAAAATGAAAAGGAATCTAATTTAGATGAAACTGTAAATAAGGAGCAAACTTCCGGTGAAGAACAAGATGAAAAAGCACAAATATCCGAAACAGAAAAAAAAGAGGATGTTACTGAAGCCAACCAAAAAGAAGTAACTATTTCCGAAAAAACGGATTATTCCAATCTTTCATTAGAGGAATTGCATCAAAAATTAGAAGCACTTTTAAAAACAGATGCCGTTCAAAAAATTAAAGATGAAGTTAATGAAATTAAAACTCTTTTTAATAAGAAGTTTAAGGCGTTAATTGATGCTAAAAAAGAAGAATTTTTAAAAGAAGGAGGTAATGAAATTGATTTTCATTTCGATTTTCCGTTAAAAAATAAATTTTTTAATACCATTAAGGAATATCGAAATAAACTACAAGAATATTACAATCAAAAAGAACAACAACGCAAAGAAAATTACAAAAAGAAATTAGCACTTATCGAAGAACTAAAATCTATTTTAGCAACTGTTGAGTCTAATCAAGTATATCCTGAGCTTAAAAAAATTCAAGATCGTTGGAGAGAGATAGGACCTGTTCCTTTTGATAAAAGTGAAGATTTGTGGCGTACTTTTCGTTTTCACGAACAAAAAGTATATGATTTTTTACATCTAAATAGTGATTTTAGAAACTTGGATTACAAGCACAATTTGGAGAAAAAGACCAAAATGGTCGAAAGAGCAGAAGAATTAGCAAAAGAAAGTGATGTAAATAAAGCGTTTAAAGAATTACAAATTTTACATCGAATTTGGAAAGAAGATGTAGGTCCTGTTGCCAGGGAATATCGAGAAGAAATTTGGGAGCGTTTTAGTAATGCAACAAAAATTATACATGATAAACGTCGTGCAATTTTAAGTGAATTAGAAAAACGATACGAAGAAAATATTCCTAAAAAAGAAGAGGTTATTCGTAAAATAAATGCTTTGGCAGATGGAAATATAAATACGCATAATCAATGGCAAGAGAAAATTAAAGAGTTAGAAGCTTTACGTGAAGAATTCTTTAAAATAGGTAAAGTAACCAAAGAAAAAAGTGAAGAACTTTGGCAAGCTTTACGCGAAGCTACCAGAAATTTTAACCAAGCTAAAAATAAATTTTACAAAAGTGTAAAAGATGTTCATCATGAAAATCTTGAAAAGAAAAAAGCACTGGTAGCAAAAGCACAAGAACTAAAAGATAGCGATGATTTAGAACATGCAACAGAAGTTTTTAAGAAAATCCAAGCAGAATGGAAAACTATCGGGCATATACCAAGAAAATATTCCGATAAATTATGGAATGAATTTCGTGGAGCATGTAACCACTTTTTTGATCGTTTACATGCCGTACAAGATGAAGAAAATAAAGAATTGTTAGAAGTTTTTAACAAGAAAAAAGAATATCTTGAAAAAATAAAAGAGGAAATTAAAGATAACGCCGAAATTTCTTTAGACAAAGTTAAAGAATACATAAAAGAGTGGAAGGAATTAGGTAGAGTGCCACAAAAAATGCGTTTTATCGAATCTAAATTCAATAAACTAATTGATAAATTATTTTCTAGATTAGATATGGATAAGTCCGAAGCAATAATGCAACGATTTAAAAATACTATGGAAACTCATTTAGAAGATAAAAATTATCGTAAAATTGATAATGAAGCACAATTCATTCGTAAAAAAATTGATGAGATTCAACGCGAAATTAAGCTTTTGGAAAATAATTTAGGGTTCTTTAAAAACGCAACCAAAGACAATCCAATGGTTAAAAATGTGTATAAAAATATAGAAAAATACAAAGAAGATCTGAAAATCTGGAAAGAAAAATTAAAATATCTTAAGTCGTTAGATTACTAAAAATTAAAATATTATGTATAATTTATTAAAAGGAAAAAGAGGAATTATTTTTGGTGCATTAGATGAAAATTCTATTGCTTGGAAAGTTGCAGAAAGAGCACACGAAGAAAGAGCAAGTTTTGTTTTGACTAACGCACCTGTCGCTATGCGTATGGGTGCAATTAAAGAATTGGCAAAAAAAACAAATTCCGAGATTATTCCGGCAGATGCAACTTCAATGGATGACTTAAATAATTTGGTTGAAAAATCCATGGAAATTTTAGGCGGAAAAATTGATTTTGTTTTGCATTCTATCGGAATGTCTGTAAATGTTAGAAAAGGACTACCATATACAAATCCTAATTATAAATACACCGAAAAAGGTTGGGATGTTTCTGCTTTATCATTTCATAAAGTAATGAACGTATTGTATAATAAAGATGCCATGAACGAATGGGGAAGTATTGTTGCTTTGACTTATATGGCAGCACAAAGAGTATTTCCTGATTACAATGATATGGCAGACAACAAAGCATATTTAGAATCTATTGCACGTAGTTTTGGTTATTTCTTTGGAGTAGATAAAAAAGTGCGTGTAAATACCATCTCGCAATCCCCAACATGGACTACTGCAGGTAGTGGTGTTAAAGGATTTGAAGGATTTTTTAATTATGCCGAAAAAATGTCTCCATTAGGAAATGCTACTGCGTTAGAATGTGCAGATTATACCATTTCTTTATTCTCAGATTTAACCAAAAAAGTGACTTTACAAAATTTATTCCATGATGGAGGATTTTCCAATATGGGAGTCAGTCAAGCCGTAATGGAAAAATTTATCGAAGAATAATTGTTCTTAAAAATTTTTAAAGCCACCATAATATTTGTCTTTATGGTGGTTTTTTTATGTTCTTTTTTGAAGTCCTATTTTACCCTAAACATTCATTAAATTAACTTTGTCTAGCTGTAAAATTTTAGAATACAAAGCTATACACTAGTTTTTTGAGGGTTTTCAATTGAAGTTGATGAGTAAAGATAATCTCAAAAAATTTATTAATTTGGACTTTACCAAATTGTAAAATTTACATATTAAACTATTGATTTACTGAGTTTTAAATTAATAAATATAAAAGTGTTGACGAATTTTATAGGTTTAGAGATTGGATGGTTATAACGTATATTTTACTATATTATAGGCAATTAAGTAAAATATATTTTGTTATTTATTAAATTAGTTTTAAATTTATCGCTTTAAATCAATTTTATACTAACGAAAACTACCCAAATAATGAAAAAAAATACTCTCGTAATTGCTTTATTTTCATTTCTATTTCTTTTATACAATCAAGGGCAATCCCAGATTGTACAAGATGTGGCTAACTGGCCAAACAATGCATGGAATATTTCCGGAGCGTACACAAATTCCGGTTTTGTAAAAGACCCACGTGTAGATGCTAATTTTAGTTTTGATGATGATTTGGCAGGTTCAGCCTCTTTGAGTGACATAATTGCTGCAGAATCTCCTGTGATTGATTTAAGTGCGGCTTATTCCGGAGGAGAACAACAAGTACAAATCTCTTTTGACTATGTATATAGACGTACAGGAGATAGATTATATGTTGAGTGGTGGGATGGTTCTTTCTGGCAAATTTTACAACAATTAGATGGAAATTCAGGTAATAATGATTATAAGAGTTGTTCAGGTATGCAACCTTTTGTTAGCCAGCCTTTAACGATTTCAACATTTACTGCTTCGCAGTTAGTAGGTTTTAAATACCGTATTCGTTATGACGGAAGTGGTTTTTATTGGGGTTTCTGTATGGGATCTCCAACTTTGGAATCTATCGTTACACCACCTTGTTTTGAAGTAACTGCCGTAACCATTGATGCTGCAAATATTACGTTTAATTCTGCTGAGGTAGATTGGACAGATAATAATTCTCCCGTACCAACAAACGGTTGGGAGATTGAATATGGTGTTGCTGGTTTTGCACAAGGCTCAGGTACTACTGTAACGACAACTTTACATCCTTATACAATTACGGGTTTAGATCCGGATACAACTTATGATGTATATATACGTGCTTTATGTTCTGATACTGAACAAAGTGGCTGGATAGGTCCTGTTTCGTTTACAACACCAGCAATCCCTGTTGGTTGTGGTGGGCAATTTGTGGATACCGGAGGTTCTGCAGGTGATTATTCCAATAATGAAGATATTACTACAACACTTTGTCCGGATAATGCAGGAGATGTGGTTACAATTCAGTTTTTATCTTTTGATACAGAAGGTTGTTGTGATAATCTGAAAATTTATGATGGTCCGGATGCTAATTCTCCGTTAGTAGGTACTTATGCTGGTACAGATATTCCACCTATATACACATCAACAGATGCTTCGGGATGTTTAACTTTTGTTTTCCATTCTGATGGTTCTGCAACTCGTGATGGTTGGGTGGCAAATGTTCTTTGCGGTCCACCTCCAACTTGTTTGTCGCCAACAAATTTAGCTGTGGCTAATATTACACAAGATGGAGCTGAATTTACTTGGGCAGATAATAACACGTCTGCACCGGCAAACGGTTGGTCTGTT
>JALSLI010000152.1 GCA_026988395.1 Flavobacteriaceae bacterium
AATATTGTATTCATAGGAAGTTCTCGATTGGTTTCTTGGTTAGGATCGTCAAACCAAAATATCTCATTATAGCCATCAGTATTAAATACAACTACATCAGCCAAAGTGTAAGTGTCATTATTCATATTACATAAAGGCTCTATAAATTCCGGTGCTATTGGTGCCGGATAGTAAGGTTGTATTTCAATTGTTACCGCTAAACTTTCTGCACCAACATCTGTACTATCAAAAGCGTAATAGGTTTCTCCGTCAACTAAAAGTGTTGTTTCATCTAATGGCGTACCGGAATTATCATCTATATCAAACCACAAAATATTTGAGCCGTTAACTACAATATCTGCTATTGTTGGATTAGTCACATCACAAAAAGTTTGAGGAGAATCTCCTGTTGGCGGTAAAGCGAAAGAAAATTGGATTCCAAATAAAAATAAAAGTACAAGTTTTTTCATCATAACAAATTAAAAATTAATCAAATATAAGAAAAAAAAACATACTTAAAACAAAAAAATTAAATTTCCCGAACCTCACCAACTTTTAAATTCCCTAATTGATAATCTCCAATTCTAACACGTACTAAACGTAAGGTAGGAAAACCTACTTTTGCCGTCATTTTACGTACTTGTCTAAATTTTCCTTCAGTAATTACTATAGAAATCCACGATGTTGGTCCGTGTCGCTCATCACGAACTTTTTTAGACCGCTCGGGTAAATCCGGTTTTTTAATTTGTTTTACTTTACAAGTTTGGGTTTGATACAATCCGGAATCCGTTGTAATTATCACTCCTTTTTGTAGTTGTATAATTTCGCGTTCTGTAATGATACCATCTACTTGCACTAAATATTCTTTTTCAACTTTTCGGCTTCGTATAAACTCACTAAATTTTCCATCAGTCGTTAATAATAATAAGCCTTCCGATGGTTGATCTAACCTACCAACTGCCATTGTTCCTTTGGGAAAATCGTATAATTCGCCTAATAATTTTTTGTTTTTCCTCTTGGTTTGGTTGTTTACAAACTGGCTTAAATAACCATAAGGCTTGTACAGAATAAAATGTCTGTGTTTCTTCAAATCAAGTATTTTTACTAAATTTATTTTGCAGAATTTGCCTTATTAATTCCTTTGTAAGCTCTTTTCCGTTAGCTTTTTTACGAACATCATCAAAAGTAAAAACAAAATCACATCCGTTTTTATAATTAGAACAACCAAAAGCGGTTTTTCCTTTAATAATTGCTCCTTTTTTGCATTTGGGACAGTTCATTTCTTTATTTTTTTCCTTATCGGAAGGTGTTTCTTTTAAAATCAAATTAAAATCCAAATCAAAAGTAACTTTTGCATTTATCTTTCCCTTCTCGGTTGTAAAGCCTTTTAACGTAACCGTTTCACCTTTATTTAACAAACGGATGTATTGGTTTTCAGAAATTTTTTTACCCATAAATTGAAAAGGTAAAACCAAATTACAACCGGTTTTATAATTACTACAACCATAAGCGGTTTTTCCTTTAATAATGGTTCCTTTTTTGCATTTTGGACAAGTAATTACCGTTATTTTATTTTTTTCTTTGGTTGTTTTTTTGGTATTTGTATTATCATTTTCTGCCGAAATTCTGGTTCGTACTTGCTCGGTTCGCACTTCATAAACCAATTGGTCAACCATTTTTTTCATGCTGTTAATAAACGTACTTGTTTTGTGCTCGCCACGTTCAATTTCTTTTAATTTTTTCTCCCATTGACCGGTAAGTTCCGCTGATTTTAGCAATTGATTTTTAATAATATCAATTAACTGAATACCGGTTTTAGTTGGCAAAACCAATTTTTTCTTTCTAACGATGTATTTTCTTCTAAACAAAGTCTCAATAATACTTGCTCTGGTGGAAGGTCTTCCAATACCATTTTCTTTCATTAACTCTCGCATTTCATCGTCATCTACTTGTTTACCTGCAGTTTCCATCGCTCGTAACAAAGTTGCTTCGGTAAAATGTCTTGGTGGTTTGGTTTCTTTTTCGGTAAAAGTTGGTTCGTGCGGTCCTTTTTCTCCTTTCACAAAGTTGGGTAAAATATCTTTTTCTTTCGATGTATCGGAATCGTTTTCTTTTTCAAAAACCACTCGCCATCCCTTTTTTAAAATCTCTTTACCGGAAGTTTTAAAAGGAACTTTACCTGCTTTTGCAGTAACATTGGTTCTTGAAATATCACAATCTTCGTAAAAAACAGCAATAAATCTTCGTGTAATAATATCATACACACGTTGCTGATTAAACTGTAATTTAGTTTGTACGCCTGTTGGAATAATAGCGTGGTGATCAGTTACTTTTTTATCGTTAAAAACTTTGGTGGATTTTCGTATTTTTTTTCCTAATAAAGGCTGAATTAAATCTTTATAATTGGTTAAGTTTTTTAAAATTCCGGGTACTTTCGGATACATATCATTTGGCAAAAATGTTGTATCTACTCTTGGATAAGTTACCACTTTCATTTCGTATAATTTTTGCACCATTTTTAAGGTTTCGTCTGCCGTAAAACCAAATTTTGTATTACAATAGACTTGTAAACCTGTTAAATCAAACAGTTTAGGTGCATATTCTTTCCCTTTCTTTTTAGTGATATTGGTAATTTCTAATTCCGATTTTTTAACTTCTTCCGCTAATTTTTCGCCATCTTCTTTTTTAAAAAAACGACCTTCTTCATAATTAAAAAGTGTTTTCCGGTAAACGGTTTGCAGTTCCCAATATTTTTTAGGTTTAAAATTTTCTATTTCGCGAAAGCGATTTACCAACATTGCCAAGGTTGGTGTTTGTACACGACCAACGGATAAAACTTGTTTAAATCCGCCATATTTTACCGTATATAATCTGGTTGCATTTAAACCTAAAAGCCAATCGCAAATTGCTCTTGAAAATCCGGCATAATATAAATTATCGTACTGTTCTGCCGGTTTTAAATTTTGAAAACCTTCTTTTATCGCTTCGGTTGTTAAAGACGAAATCCATAAACGTTGCACTTTGCCTTTGTAATTTGCTTGGTTAATTACCCAACGTTGAATGAGTTCTCCTTCTTGTCCGGCATCACCACAATTTATCACGATTTCGGCTTGATTTAAAAGATTTTTTATGGTATTAAATTGCTTTTTAATTCCCTGTTCATCGGTTACTTTGGTCTGAAATTTATCAGGAAGCATCGGTAAATTGTTTAAATCCCAACTTTTCCAATGTGGTTTATAATCTTTTGGCTCTAAAAGTGTACACAGATGACCAAATGTGTAAGTTACTGCATAACCATTTCCTTCAAAATAGCCGTCTCGCTTGGTATTAGCACCTAAAACTTGGGCTATTTCACGGGCAACACTTGGTTTTTCGGCAATACATACTTTCACAATTACACTATTTTTTTGGCTTGCAAAGTACCATTTCTATTTAGTTTATCAAATCAAAATTTGTGAAACTTGTAAGTAACTTTTAAAATCCAACTGCCGAATCATCACCTCTTGGATCTGCTCCACCTTCTAATTTACCATTTGGCAAAACCAAAATAGCATCTACTTTTCCAATAACAGGAGCATTACTTTGGTCTATTTTATAACCTAATTTTTCTAATTTAGGAAAAATGGATTTATCAAAATTCGGTTCAAATTTAATATTGTCCGGCAACCATTGGTGGTGAAATCTTGGTTTGGAAACAGCTTCTTGCATAGGCATTTTGTATTCCAATACATTTAAAATATTTTGCGTTACCGAAGTAATAATCGTAGAACCTCCGGGAGAACCAAGTACCATTTTCAGTTTTCCGTTTTCTTCTACAATTGTAGGACTCATAGAACTTAACATTCTTTTTTCCGGAGCAACTGCATTCGCTTCTGCTCCAACCAAACCAAACATATTAGGAAATCCCGGTTTTATGCTAAAATCATCCATTTCGTTGTTTAAAAAGAAACCCAATTCAGGCACAAAAACTTTAGATCCGTATGCTCCGTTTAAGGTTGTTGTTACCGAAACAGCATTGCCAAAACTATCTACAATGGAATAATGCGTAGTTTCATTACTCTCATAACCGGCAATTTTTCCGTATGAAATTTCCTTAGAAGTATTGGCTCTTTCAAAAGAAAAACTCTTCATTCTTCTTGCTAAATATTTATCGGAAATTAAACTATCAATCGGCACTTTAACAAAATCACTATCACCCAAATAATGAGCTCTATCAGCAAAAGCACGACGTTCTGCCTCGGTTAATAATTGCACGTATTTAACCGAATTATGTTTGTATTGTTCTATATGAAAAGGCTCAATACTTTTTAAAATTTGAGCAATACAAATACCTCCACTACTTGGTAAAGACATCGATATTATTTTGTTATTTTTATATGTAAATTCTATCGGTTTACGCCATTTTGCTTGGTACTTTTCCAAATCTTCCTTGGTCATAATTCCGTCTAAATTTTGCAAATATGCAATTAACAAATCGGCAGTTTTTCCTTTGTAAAATTCGTCTTTTCCATTATCGCGGATGCGTTCTAAGGTTTCAGCTAATTTGATGTATTTTATGGTATCTCCTTCTTTCCATTCTTTATCTAAAAATATTTTTCGCTTATTAGCTTTAAAGAATAATTTTCGGTATTTATTTAATGCTTTCGCTTGTTTTTTGGTAACAACCACACCCTTTTTTGCTAAATCAATTGCCGGCTGAATGAGCTCTTTAAAAGGTAATGTACCAAATTTTTGATGCACTTTGTATAATCCGGCAACACTTCCGGGAACGCCTACAGCATTTGCTCCAAGCAAACTTTTATCCGGAATTACATTATCCAAACTATCCAAATACATATTTCTATGTGCTTTAAGCGGTGCTTTTTCTCTAAAATCCAACGAACCGGTTTTGCCGTCTTTGGTACGATACACCATAAAACCGCCACCACCGAGATTTCCGGCAAACGGATAAGCAACAGCAAGTGCTAGATGCGTTGCAATCATGGCGTCAAAGGCGTTTCCGCCTTTTTTCATAATATCTGTGCCAATTTTTCCGGCTTCTTTTCTGGCGGAAACCACCATCGCTTTAACGGTTATTAATCCGTGTTTTTGCTTTTGTTTACACTGAATTAAAAGTAAGAATATTAAAAAAATTATTATTTTTTTCATAAGAAGTTATGATTTAGGATTTAAAGGTACTTTTCCGTTAAGGATATCAAAATACATTTTAAAATCGGATTTTAAACTCCATAACGGATATTTAAAAGTTGCAGGTTGGTTTTTTTCAAAGAAAAAATGCCCAATCCACGCAAAGCCATATCCTGAAATCGGAACAAAAATAAGCCAATAAGGATTTAAGTGAATGATAGTTGTTAAAACTAATGCCAATACAATGGTAGTACCAATTACGTGTAATAAACGATTTACCGGATTTTTGTGTTCTTTAAGATAAAATTGATAAAATTCAGAGTAGTTTTTTATAGGTTTATCCATATTTAGTTGTCTTTAATTGCCTCAAATATAAGTTATTTTTTAAGAGTTTTAAAATCTATATTAGAAACATACGACTCCAATTCTTTAAAAAAAAGAAAAAAATCACTTTCAAAATTGGTATAATTTTCTTGTAAATCGTTTATTGCCAAATCCATTTTTGAAATTCCTTTGGTACGTTTATTTACGCCTTGTAATGTTTTTTCTATTCCTGTTAAATTAGCATAAGAAGACAACCATTTTTGCATTTTAAGATAGGGCAAAATTACAATTAATTTACTTGGCAGAATTTTACTGTTTTTTTCTAAAAGAGCAATAAAATTGTTTTCGTATTCAGGTAAGGGAATAGTAGAAAATAGTTGCCAATTCTTCGCTAAGAAATGATCCATAAAAATATCTATGATTACACCATCATAATGACGATATCTTTTGTGTAATCTTCTTTTGCTTTTTCTAACAACAGGATGTGCATCTGTAAAACTATCGATTAAACGATGTAATAATATTCCTTTTTGAATTGCTTCCGGAAATTTTTTAAAGTTATTTCCTTTAATAAAATCCGCTATAAAATTACCTATTTTAACTTGATCGTTATCATACGAAAGATAGATGTGTGCGAGGTAATTCATATAAAAAAAGCGTCGATAAACGACGCTTTGTTATTAGTTACTCAACATTACCGGCATAACCAGCATAGTGATTTCTTCGCCTTCATCAACACCGTCTAATGGCGATAAAATTCCGGCTCTATTTGGTAAAGACATACGCAATTGCACTTCCTTAGCATTTAAGTTGTTTAACATTTCTAAAAGGAATTTAGAGTTAAATCCAATTTGCATATCATCACCTAAATAAGAACAGTTTAAACGCTCGTCTGCTTTATTACTAAAATCAATATCTTCGGCTGAAATATTTAATTCTGTCCCTGCCATTTTTAAACGAATTTGATGTGTTGTTTTACTGGAAAACAAAGAAACACGACGTACGGCATTTAAAAATGAATTTCGCTCTAAGGTTAAGATATTTGGATTTTCCTTTGGAATTACGGCATCGTAATTAGGATATTTTCCATCGATTAATCTACAAACCATTTCGCTATCACCATAAGTAAATTTTGCATTAGCCTCATTGTATTCTATTAAGACATCGTCTTCTACATTTGCCAAAATATTTTTAAGTAGGTTTAATGGTTTTTTTGGCATAATAAACTCCGTATTTTCATCTGCTTGTAGATCTTTACGTGTATATTTTACCAATTTGTGTGCATCTGTAGCAACAAAAGTAAGTTCTTGATCATTAAACTGAAAGAAAACACCGGTCATTACAGGTCTTAAATCATCATTTCCGGTTGCAAAAATCGTTTTTGAAATAGCTTCTGCAAGAATATTTCCGGGTAATTTTGTTTGACTCGGATTTTCCAATTCAATGGCTTTTGGAAATTCTTCTCCACTAACATATGCCAAGGCATATTTACCACTTTGAGAACTTATTTCTAACTGCGTGCCTTCGGTTTTAAACGTTAAAGGTTGCTCCGGAAACGTTTTTAAAATGTCTAATAATAATTTGGCATTTACAGCTATTTCACCTGAATCTTCAGATTCCACCTCTATTTTGGAAGTCATTGTGGTTTCCAAATCGGAAGCAGAAACTTTTAATTCATTTGGTGTTAATTCGAAAAGGAAATTATCTAAAATAGGTAAAGTATTACTATTATTGATAATACCTCCTAAGGTTTGTAATTTTTTTAGTAATTGCGAACTGGATACAATAAATTTCATATGTCTTTCTATATTTATCTGTCTTATTTGAATTTTAAAAGCTCTTTAATGCTCATTAAATCAAGACTACAAATATAAAAAAATTAAAAGAATAAACAATTCTATTTTAGCGGTATCTTTTTTTGCGATAATACGTAAAAAATAATCCGAATAAAAACAATAAAACCAAAGGCAGAACAATATTTATTGTTTGCCAAAAAAGACGATTTTGATATACTTTTTCTTTGTCTAAAAAGGCAATTTGTAATTTTTTATTTCGCAAATTCATTAAACCGGTATCGTCTAATAAATAATCTATAGCATTGATTAAAAATTCTTTATTTCCGTACTTTTGTCCTGTCCATTTATCTATTCCTAATTCTAATGGTTCTCCTTTAACAACATCATTTTTAATGACATCACCATCGGCAATTAAAATCATTTTTGATGGTTTTCCTTTTTCTTTATAGTCATTTACTTGAAACGGTAAAGTTCTTCCTGCGTAAGCAGAATTAAAATTACCTTCCAACAAAACTCCTAAATTTAAGTTTCCTTTGTTAAAATCGCTTGGCTTTGGTTTTTCTGCAACTTCGTTTAGACTAATTAATCTTGGCGTGCCCAATTCTTTAGATAAAGGAGAGCTTTTTAAGAGTACTGTTTTGTTAATATCGTTTTTTAACAAGTCTATTGTACTTGTATATTTTAACAAAACATCCGGAATATTTTTGGTTATCGGATGGTTATTTCGGGAAACCACCAAAGGATAATAATACCACAAATAATCTTTGTATTGTGTTTGTCCACCAATATTTCCGTCTGCCAATTTAATGGTAGCACTGTACAAATCTTTTACTAAATTGTATTTTATTCTCGCTCCGTATTGGAAGAATAAATCGGTTAAATTAAGCTCTCTGTTTGTAGCTAACATTGTGCCCGAACGCATTAAACTGTCTTGCTCAGCAGCTACTTTATCTATTGTCCACAACGTTTTTCCGCCACGCATTAAGTATTGATCGATACATAGTTTTTGGTTTTCGGAAAATGCTTTTCTTGGTTTAGCGATAATTGCCAAATCAAATTTAGACAATAAATTCAAGGTTTTATTTGGAACAACATTTGCCGAGTCTAACGGAAAAGGTTCTAAATGATGGTATTTGGCAACTGTTTTTAACAAACCGTCTAAGTAGATAAAATCCAATTCTTTATTACCTGTAATAATGGCAATATTTTTACGGTTTAATTTAGACAATTTGTACATCGCATCGGTAAAAGCGTATTCTAAATTTTCGATAAACGCTTGTAATTGTTCTTCTTGATTTTTGAATCGTTTATTAATTAGTAACGGTACGATTTCCGATTTACCGTTATACGTAATTTCGGCATACGGAAAGAGAATAATATCAGAGGTTTTTGCTCCTTCTTGAATGGTTAATCTGCTTGGTTGCATTCCTTTTTTAATAAGGTTACGTTCCAAACCTTGCGGATTTACAAATCGGAAATTAAAATTTGTATTTAAGTGATGTAATTGCTGTAAAAGATTTTTAGTTTCTATCTGAATGCGTTTAAACTCCGCCGGAAAATCACCTTCTAAATAAACTTTTACCTGCATTGGTTGTTGTAAATCTTTTACCGTATTTTTGGTAATGTTCGATAAGGTAAACCGTTTATCTTTTGTTAAATCGAATCTGAAATTATTTTTTTCGGAAACCCAATTTAAAACAATCAAGCCAAAAAATAAAATAGCAATATGAATTATCGTTTTTTTCATTTTAAATCTTATCTACTCGGATTTTGGTTAAAAATAAAAAGAAAACAATAACACTTATAAAATAGATAATATCCTTGGTTTCAATTAAACCTTTACTTAGGTTTTGATAGTGTTCGTACATTCCGATTTTCTGAATAAAATAAGCGTTAAACGGAAAAGATTCAGCTATAATCTCAAAAAGATAATAAAACGTAAAACTCAAAACTACTGCTAATAAAAAAGAAACAATCTGATTAGATGACAAAGTAGAACAAAAAATACCGATTGCCACAAAGGCTCCTGCTAAAAGCAACAAACCAATATATGAACCTATTGTACTTGCAACATCAATATTGCCAATAGGATTGCCAAGCTTATAAACTGTAATAAAATAAATTATGGTTGGTAATAAAGCAATTAAAATCAAAAAATAAGAGCCAAAGTATTTACCCAAAACAATCTGCCAGTTTGAAATTGGTTTTGTTTTTAAAATTTCAATGGTTCCTGTTTGAATTTCATCCGAAAAAGTCCGCATTGTAACAGCCGGAATTAAAAACAAAAACACCCAAGGTGTTAAGTAAAAAAACGGATTTAAATCTGCAAATCCGGCATTTAGTATATTAAAATCAGTTTTTAGTACAAACAAAAACAAACCGTTAAAAACAAGAAACAAAGCAATCACCAAATAACCAATTGGTGAAGCAAAAAAGGTATGTAGTTCTTTTTTTATCATTTGTTTTTTTTACGTTCCGCAAATGTATAAAAAAATGCATTACGAATTTTAGAAATTCGTTTAAGAAAATCTTAATCGCAAAAATTCATGAAATTAGCTTTTGAAATTTATAAAATTCTTTCCTTAATTATTTGTTTTTTCAGAATCATATATAATAAAAATTACTGTTGTCCGATAAAACACAAAAACAGTTAAATTTTGATTTTAAAGCCAATAAATACGCGAAATAATTTTCACTTAAAAAAATAAGCCCTTAGTATTTTACCGAAATTAGAAGGCAAGTTTT
>JALSLI010000153.1 GCA_026988395.1 Flavobacteriaceae bacterium
AATCTGCTCAAGAAGAAATGCAAAAAAAGCAAATGGATATGATTAAACCAATCATTGAAAAAGCACAAAAAGCAATTCAAGATGTAGCAAAAGAAAAAGGAATTAAGTACGTTTTTGATAGTGCTCCCGGAAAAGGCTTAATTGTTTTTGATGGTGAAGATTTATTAGCTGCCGTAAAAGCAAAATTAAATATTTAAGATTAAGAAATAAGATAATAAAAATAAAAATCCGGTTTTAAACCGGATTTTTTGTGCTATATTACTGAATCCATTCCTTGTTTAAATTTTAAAAGTCAAAACAGGTTTTAACGCATGATTAGCCAGCTCTTGCCCAATACTTCCGTTAAATAATTGAGACAAGCCACTTCTACCATGTGTGTTTAAAGCAATTAAATCGGCATCAATATCATTGGCAAAATTTAAAATCCCTTTTTCTACACTTATATCATCATAGATGTTTATGTCAAATTTATCCAAATCAAAATCTTCTATAAAATTAGAAATTTTTTCATTAATGTATTTTGTTGTATTAAAATTATGAGGTGTATTCACATACAAAAGATGTAAAGTAGCATCAAATATTTTAGCAAAATCGATAACATCTTGAAAACGGTTTTTACTTTCATCTCCAAAATCAGATGCAAAGACAATATGTTTAATTTCTAAATCACCGGAACCTTTTTTAACAACTAATACCGGAACTTTAGAATTTCTAACAATTTTTTCAGTATTAGAACCTACGATTATCTCTTTTAAACCGCTGGCACCGCTAGATCCCATAACGATTAAATCAATATTATCTTTTTTACTTTCTTCAATAACACCATCAAAAGTTCTTTGAAAATGCACTTTTTCGTAAATGGTTAAACCTTCTAATTCAGGTGAATTTTTTATTTCTTCAAAACGTTCGTGTATTTTTTGCATATATAAAATAGAGGCAGGCGAACTATTATCGGTGCCGGATTGTGGATCAATAATGCCTTCAGGCAAATCAACTATATGCAAAAGATAAATTTCACTACCGGTTTTACGGGCAATACTTGCAGCTGTCTTTACGGCACATTTTGCTTGTTCAGAAAAATCTACGGGAACTAAAATACGTTTCATAAAATGAGTTTTATTAATTTAATGTAAAAATACAAAAATAAAATTATTTAAAATACACAATTTAAAATAAAAAAGTTTTATATATTTGCACTCGAAATAACGAATTAATGAAAAGGAGGACAGATAGTCCTCTTTTTTTATCCAGAGAATGAATAGAACAAAAATTTTAAATTTAACTGAGCAAGCATTAGAAGAAAATCCTTCTTTATTTTTGGTTGAATTAGATATCGATCAAAACAATAAAATTAATATTGTTGTTGATGGAGATAAAGGTGTTCCGTTAAAAGAATGTATTCGGATTAACCGTTTTATTGAAAGCGAATTAGATCGCGAAGAAGAAGATTACTCGCTTGAAGTGAGTTCGCCGGATATAGCGCAACCAATAAAATTGATTAGACAATACAATAAAAATATCGGTAAAACTTTAAATGTAACCACAAAAACAGCTAAATTTGAAGGAAAATTAACCGAAGTTAAACCAAATTCAATTGTGTTAACTTGGAAAACAAGAGAGCCAAAACCAATAGGAAAAGGAAAAATAACTGTAGAAAAAACAGCAGATATTCCTTTTGAAGATATCGTAAAAACAAAAGTAAAAATATTATTTAATTAATAATAACCAGAATGGAAAATATAGATTTAATAGAATCGTTTTCTGAATTTAAAGATGATAAAAGAATAGACAGAGTAACATTGATGTCTATTTTAGAAGAAGTTTTTAGAGCAGCATTAAAAAGAAAATATGGCTCTGATGCCAATTTTGATATCATTATCAATCCCGATAAAGGAGATTTAGAAATATGGCGTAACCGTGTCGTTGTAGAAGATGGCGAAGTAGAAGATCCTAACGAGGAAATCTCACTTTCTGATGCAAGAAAAATAGAACCTGATTTTGAGGTTGGTGAAGATGTATCTGAAGAAGTGAAAATCGCTGATTTAGGTAGAAGAGCAATTTTAGCATTACGACAAAATTTAATTTCTAAAATTCACGAACACGATAATACAAATCTTTACAAGCAATTTAAAGAACTTGAAGGCGAATTGTATACAGCAGAAGTACATCATATAAGACATAATGCAGTTATTTTATTAGATGATGATGGTAATGAGTTGATTTTACCGAAGAGTGAACAAATTCGTTCAGATTTCTTTAGAAAAGGCGACAACGTAAAAGGAATTATTAAATCCGTTGAACTACGTGGTAATAAACCAAATATTGTCTTTTCAAGAACATCACCGGAGTTTTTAACCAAATTATTTGAACAAGAAATTCCTGAAGTTTTCGACGGTTTAATTACCATTGAACGCGTTGCCAGAATTCCGGGAGAAAAAGCAAAAGTAGCAGTTGATTCTTATGATGATAGAATCGATCCTGTTGGAGCTTGTGTCGGTATGAAAGGTTCCAGAATTCACGGTATTGTAAGAGAACTCGGTAATGAAAATATCGATGTAATTAATTATACTAAAAACGAAAATCTGTTTATTGCAAGAGCATTAAGTCCTGCAAAAGTAGAATCTGTTGAAATTCAACCTGTAAAAGCAGGTGAAAAACCAAGAGTAAAAGTGTTTTTAAAACCAGAAGAAGTTTCAAAAGCAATTGGTAGAAATGGTGTAAATATCCGTTTAGCAAGTCAATTAACAGGATACGAACTAGATGTACAACGCGAAGGATTAGACGATGAAGATGTTGAATTAAGTGAATTTTCCGATGTTATGGAAGATTGGGTTATTGATGCATTTGTAAAAGCAGGATTTGATACTGCTAAAAGTGTATTGGCACAAGATGTGAGCTTTTTAGAAAAAAGAACCGATCTTGAAGAAGAAACTATTGTAGAAGTACAACGAATATTAAAAGAAGAATTTGATAGAGAAGATTAAGCTCTAAATCATTTTCAACAAAGCTATAGTAAAGCACAAAGTATTATAAAGAATTAATTTTATGGCTAAACAGACAAGGCTAAATAAAGTATTAAAAGAATTTAACATCTCTTTAGAAAGAGCTGTAGAACATCTTACAAGTAAAGGTATTGAAGTTGGAGCTAATCCAAATGCTAAAATATCTCCTGATGTCTATGAAATCTTGGCTCAAGAATTTCAATCGGATAAAACGCGTAAGGCTATTTCCCGTGAGAAAAGTGAAGAAAGTAAAAAAGAGAAAGAAGCAATTCGTTTAGCACTTGAAAAAGAACGTGAAGAAAAACGTCTAGCCGAAGAAAAAGCAAAAGCAAAACAACAAGAATTGTTTAAAACGGAATCTGAAAAAGTTACCGGTTTAAAACAAGTTGGTAAAATCGATTTAGATGCTAAAAAAGAAGCTCCTAAAACTGAAGAAAAACCTGTAGCTAAAAAAGAAGAAATTCCGGTAGAAAAGCCTGTTGTTAAAGAAGAACCAAAAGTTGAAACTATAAAAGCACCAAAATTACCGGGTATTAAAAAAGTTGCTCAAATTGATATTGAAAATAACAAAAGAAAAACTAAAAAAGCAGAACCTAAAGGGAATGCTAAACCAAATTCTTTAAAAGAAAAAGAAGTTAAAAAAGAGGCTGTTAGTGAAACTAAAAAAACAGAAACTACACCAGGAACTTCTAAACAAACTACAGTTGAAGGAATTAAAGAACCGGAAAAAATTGAAACGAAATACCAAAAATTAAAAGGTTTTAAAACAGTTGGTGAAAAGATAGATTTAGATCAATTTAAAAAGAAACCTGCTAAAAAAACGGATACCAAAACATCCTCAGCTACTAAAAGACCTAAACGTAAACGTATTGTAAAACCAGGTGCAAAACCAGGGTCTAATCGTTTTAATAAAACAGGAAATACCAATAACAAAGGCAAAGGAAGAGGTAGAAAAAATATCGTTAAAGCAGAGCCAACTGAAGAAGAAATTCAAAAACAAGTACGTGAAACTTTAGAGCGTCTTCAAGGAAAATCTAAAAAAGGAAAAGGTGCAAAATACCGTAAATCTAAAAGAGATTTACACAAGCAACAATCCGAAAAAGACATCCAAAAACAAGAGCAAGAAAGCAAAGTGTTAAAAGTAACTGAATTTGTTACCGTTAACGAAATTGCAACAATGATGAATGTTTCGGTTACACAAATTATTTCTGCGTGTATGTCTTTAGGTATGATGGTAACAATGAACCAGCGTTTAGATGCAGAAACACTTACCATTGTTGCCGAAGAATTTGGTTATCAAGTAGAGTTTGTAGATGCAGAAGTTACCGAAGTTGAGGAAGAAGAAGAAGAAAACGAAGCAGATTTAGAGCCAAGAGCTCCGATTGTAACTGTAATGGGTCACGTAGATCACGGTAAAACATCATTATTAGATTACATCCGTAAAGAAAATGTAATTGCCGGTGAATCCGGAGGTATTACACAACATATTGGTGCTTATTCGGTACAATTGGAAAGTGGAGATAAAATTACATTTTTAGATACTCCGGGTCACGAAGCCTTTACAGCGATGCGTGCCAGAGGAGCTCAAGTAACCGATGTTGTGGTAATTGTAATTGCGGCAGATGATTCTATTATGCCACAAACTAAGGAAGCCATCAGTCACGCACAAGCTGCAGGTGTACCAATTGTTTTTGCCATAAATAAAATTGATAAACCGGGAGCAAATCCTGATAAAGTAAAAGAAGAATTAGCTCAAATGAACCTTTTAGTAGAAGATTGGGGAGGAAAAATACAATCTCATGATATTTCCGCTAAAATGGGAACAGGTGTTAATGAATTATTAGAGAAAGTACTTTTAGAAACAGAAATGTTAGATTTAAAAGCAAATCCTAATAAGAAAGCATCCGGAACCGTTGTGGAGGCACAATTAGATAAAGGTCGTGGTTATGTAACTACTTTATTGGTGCAATCCGGTACTTTAAAAATTGGAGATTATCTTCTTGCAGGAACACAAAGTGGTAAAGTTAAAGCAATGCTTAATGAACGTGGTGAACGTGTTAAAGAAGCAGGACCTTCTACGCCGGTTTCTGTATTAGGTTTAGATGGAGCACCGCAAGCAGGTGATAAATTTAAAGTTTATGAAGATGAACGCGAAGCCAAAGCAATTGCAGCTAAACGTGAACAATTATTACGCGAGCAGAATGTACGTACACAAAAGCACATTACTTTAGATGAAATAGGAAGACGTATTGCATTAGGTAACTTTAAAGAATTAAACATTATCCTTAAAGGAGATGTAGATGGTTCTGTTGAGGCATTAACCGATTCATTACAAAAACTTTCTACCGAAGAAATTCAAATTAATATCATCCATAAAGGAGTAGGAGCAATTACCGAATCGGATGTGTTATTAGCATCAGCTTCTGATGCCGTAATTATCGGATTTAACGTAAGACCACAAGGAAAAGCAGCTCAGTTAGCTCAACAAGAAGGAATTGATATTAGAACATATTCTATTATCTATCAAGTAATTGATGATATTAAAGATGCAATGGAAGGTATGTTATCACCGGATATTGTTGAAGAAGTTACCGGTACTGCCGAAGTACGCGAAACATATAAAATCTCTAAAATAGGTACAATCGCCGGTTGTATGGTATTAACCGGAAAAATATTTAGTAAATCTAAAATCCGTTTAATTAGAGATAACGTGGTAATTTATACAGGTGAATTGGCTTCCTTAAAACGTTTTAAAGACGATGTAAAAGAAGTTTCCAAAGGATATGATTGTGGTATTCAAATTAAGAACTACAATGATGTACAAGTAGATGACATTATCGAAGCTTATGTAGAAAAAGAAGTGAAGAAAAAGTTGAAATAAGTATATTTAGATAATTTGAAAAAGCCTTAAAAATTTTAATTTTTAAGGCTTTTTTTAAACTTCAACTTGAAGATTATTTGTTGTCATTTTTGGAACAATTATTTTCTTCAAAATATTTTATGTTTATTATCTTTAAGTATGATTTGTAATGAGAATAGATTTTCCATATAGAAACTGTTACTTTTTGAGTAATTATGAATACACTTTTCAGTTCATTAGTTATTGAATAAAATTTATTATCATATCTGATATTGACTAATATAAAGACAGCTGCAACTGAATTTATGGCATTTTTGAGAGTTGCTTTATTTAAACTATTAGTTCTGTCGTGTTTTAATTTATTATATACGTCATACCATTCTATTGATTTAGTAGGGTTTTTAGTGTTCCAGTTTTTATAAGGACTAATATCTGGATAATTTGGGAAGTTATTGAGTTTTAATTGAAATGTAAAATCAATAAAATTTATAAGTTTAGAATAATCTTTAGTTGTTAGTTTTTTTTTTGGTAGCCATTAAGCCTCATTAATTCTTTCCAATGAGTTTCTACTTCAGTAGCAGATTTAATTATTAAATCTCTTATAAAAATACTATAAGTATTTTCATTAGATATCTCAGGCTCTATAAAATGAAATAATTGTTCTAAATCTGATAAAAGTAAATTTAGTTGTGAGATATCTTTTTTATAAGTTTGCTCATCGATTTTATAGTTAATATAATAATCTTCATTTTCATCAAGAAAAACTTCTTTTAAAATCATTTTATCATTATATGAATAAACTTCATCATTACTCCCCTCTTTTCCTGAGCCAGGTATAGTGTGAGTAAGTAATTTACCATTAATACTTAGCCATTCTTTTAGAGTTAAGCCATTTAATTTAAATTCTTTTCCATTAAATAATAAAATGTTATTATGAATTTTTAAAACAGGTGATATTTTTTTAAATGAAAATGAGTATATATCAAAATCTTCTTCAATTAGAACATATTTTTTCATCAATTAGTTTTTAAATAATATATTATTTTCAATAGATACTGTGTATAATTTTTTTTCAATACGATATCTCATCAGTAAGTTCATTAATATCATCATTTTGATACGGAAAGTGCTCTTTTAATTTTTCACCGGTTTCTAAAATACCTTTTTCTAGACCAAGGGCAAAGTTGTTATTTTTAAACTCTTTTAAAACAGTATTTGTAATTGAAAGCCAAAAGTCATTTGGTACTTTTGTATTGATTCTTACATCACCTATAATAGCAAATTTTTTATCGTGAACGGCAAGATAGAATAAAACACCGTTTTTATCTTTGGTTTCGTCCATTTTTAAATAATAAAAAACCTCTTTTGCTCGCTCAATAGTTGGCTTTGAAGTGGTTTTTTCAATATGTACACGTATTTCTCCTGAAGTATTTTTTTCGGCAACGCGAATGGTTTTAACAATTTGTCGCTCTTGCTCTTCGGTTAAAAATTTTTCTACTTCAGACATGATTTTGTATTGTAAATGATTACTTAAAAAAATCGGAATCGATTAAAAGAATACAATTCCGATTTTATAACATCATAGATATTAAATTATTTTAAAACTGTACTTTTGGTGCTTTCTCGGAACCTGCATCTGCTTTAAAATAACCCATTTCTTTCATCTTAAACCATCCGGCAAAGAAATTATTAGGGAAAACTTTAATAAACTTATTGTATTCTTTTACTTTGTCATTAAAGCGATCACGTTCTACCTTTATACGGTTTTCGGTTCCTTCTAATTGACTTTGTAATTCTAAGAAATTCTGATTGGCTTTTAACTCCGGATAACGTTCTACCGAAACCAATAATCTACTTAAAGCACCACTTAAACCTTGTTGTGCTTGTTGAAATTTTGCCAATTGTTCCGGTGTGATATTACTTGGATCAATTTTGGTTTGTGTTGCAGCAGCTCTTGCTTTAATAACGGCTTCCAAAGTTCCTTTTTCGTGTTCTGCATAACCTTTAACTGTTGCTACTAAATTAGGAATTAAATCTGCTCTACGTTGGTAAGCACTTTCTACTTTAGACCATTGTCCGGTTGCATCTTCTTTTAATACAATTGCTTTGTTGTAAAATCCGGTTGCTTTACTAAACGCCCAAAATCCGATTACTGCAATAACAATTATAGGTATTAACCATTTTTTCATAATATTTTCTTTTTAATTAGTTAGAGTTCTTCTTTAAATTTAATTAATTCTTGTTTTATTTTTTCTAAGGATGCGATAATTGCATGGTTATCTTGTAATTTTGGTTTTTCCTTTAATTTTTTCTTTGCACCTTCTAAGGTAAACCCTTTTTCTTTTACCAAATGATAAATCATTTGTAAATTTTTAATATCGTCTTGTCTAAACAAGCGATTTCCTTTTTTATTTTTTTTTGGTTTAATAATATCAAACTCACCTTCCCAAAATCGTATAAGTGATGGATTTACGCCAAAAGCTTTGGCGACTTCGCCTATTCTGTAATATTGTTTACCTTGTAAATCTACGTGCATACTTTTCTTTTTCGTATCTTTTTAGAAACTAATTTTTCAAATTTACAACTTTTTTGTTAATATCAAAATTTTGATGTGTACGAATAACAATTCGTAAAATAGTATCTTTGCCGGTAAACATACTTAATTAACCTATGGCTACTAAAAAAAGACTCTTTCTGTTAGATGCATATGCTTTAATTTTTAGAGGATATTATGCATTAATAAAAAATCCGCGAATCAATTCAAAAGGGATGGATACCTCGGCAATTTTAGGATTTATGAATTCCCTTTTAGATGTTATTCGAAGAGAAAATCCGGATTTGTTAGCAGTTGTTTTCGATAAAGGAGGTTCACACGCCAGATCGGAAGCATTAGAATCGTATAAAGCAAACAGGCAAGAAACGCCGGAGGCAATCCGTTTGGCAATTCCGTATATTCATAAAATTCTGGAAGCGATGCACATTCCTATCATTGAAAAAGAAGGTTATGAAGCCGATGATTTGATAGGAACTTTGGCAAAACAAGCTGAAAAATTAGGTTATGATGTATTTATGGTTACACCTGATAAGGATTTTGCACAATTGGTTTCCAAGAATATTTTTATGTATAAACCGGCAAGAATGGGTAATGGCATTGAAATTTGGGATGTAGATAAAGTAAAAGAAAAATTTGAAGTAGAAGATCCCTTACAAGTAATTGATTATCTTGGTATGATGGGTGATGCCGTAGATAATATTCCCGGACTTCCGGGAGTTGGCGATAAAACAGCCAAAAAATTTATAAAGCAGTACGGATCTATGGAAAACCTTTTGGCAAATACCGCCGATTTAAAAGGTAAAATGAAAGAGAAAGTAGAAGCAAATAAAGAATTAGGCTTACTTTCTAAAAGGCTGGCAACTATAATGTTAGATTGTCCGGTAACCTTTCATGAAGAAGATTATAAATTAGATACGCCAAATTTTGAAGAGGTACAAAAAATGTTTCAAGAATTGGAGTTCCGTAGAATGTGGGAAACTATTCAACGAATTTTCCGTTTAAAAAATACAGGTGAAAGTGTTGGAAACTCTTCGGTTAAACCGAAAAAAAACACGCAAGAAAGCGGACAATTAGATTTGTTTGCACAGTTATTAAGCAACGGAGATACACAAGAATTATCCGGAATTAAAAATTTAGAAAACACCGAACATTTTTACCAAGCCTTAGAAACACCACTAAGCAGAAAGTTGTTTTTAAAAAAATTGATGCAACAGAAATCCGTTGCCTTTGATACCGAAACAACCGGTTTAGATGCATTACAAGCCGAATTGGTTGGTATTTCATTCTCTTATGAAAAAGGAAAAGGATATTATATTCCGTTTCCGGAAGACAGGCAAGAAGCTCAAAAAATCATCGAAGAATTACGGCCATTTTTTGAAAATGAAGACATCGAAAAAATCGCTCAAAATTTAAAATATGATGCTAAAGTATTAGATAAATACGGTATAAAAGTCAAAGGAAAATATTTTGATACGATGATTGCTCATTATCTGTTACAACCTGATATGCGA